>JAUWBX010000241.1 GCA_030609625.1 Phycisphaerae bacterium | reverse complement strand
ACATCTTTTAGAAGCTCCAGGACCTTCGCAATGTTTCGATGGTCGATTAGACTTCCATCGTCGTTTTTTGATTTCTCACCGGAGAACCGCGCAGATTTCACGCCCGGCTCACCGCCGAGTGCATCAACTTCCAGGCCTGAGTCGTCGGCGATTGTCCACTGCCCTGTGATTCTGGCATAACCGATTGCTTTTTTACAGGCATTTTCGATGAAAGTGAGGCCGTCCTCTTCAATTTCTTCGATTTCAGGGAAATACGAGAGGTCAAGCCATTCAACATCCGCATCGAGCATAGCCCTTAGCTCAGCAATTTTGCCGGGATTGGTACTGGCAATGAGAATTTTTTTGTCTTCGCCATATACGGATTCTAAACAATTATTCATATTCTTGTAAATTAGCTTCTATCTTGTTATTTACACTATCTTTGTTATATTGAGTTGGCTATATCCAGGAGGGGCATAATCAAATTTTATTAGACGGATATTCCGTGCTGTTGCATTAAAATTCTCCACAAAGCTGATGCAATCGCTGTTAAAATCTCTAGCTATAATGATACTTTCGACAACTTTGTAGTCACCTTCTGCAATATTTTCTACAACCCAGTCAGTGTATCCTAAAAGTTGATTAATATCGTTGGGGAAAACACAATCGTTTGTTTTGACCTCTACTACTTTGTATTTCTTAATGCCAGTGCTTAACTCCTGATATCCGAAAATATCCATAAACTTCAAATAGCCTGCTGGCATATTATTTCCAAAAGAGGTTAAAGGTCCCAATGCGTTATCTAAGTCATCATGCCTACCAATATTTTCAAGAATCCAACCTTCTATTATTTTTTCATTAACCACGATGTCGGGGTTTAAGATGAATTCAATAGGTTTATAATTATTCAGTTGTGCAGGTGTTATTGTTCGCCTTTCAATATTGTTGGCATTTTCTCTGTTAATGATTTTAAGCAGTTCAAGGGTTTCATTCTCCATAAAAGGACGGACTGTCCGCGCAGTATCTCCATATTTCCAACGCTCTGGAATTGACCAAATTTTTCTTTTTGACTTCAATTCGAAAACTTCATTAGAATCAACTCCATTTATAAAACACAGATTTTCTTCCCCTCGTTCAATGAAGTGTGTTATCGCGATCCGACGGTAGTAGCCCACATCTATTGTCTCATTAATATTATTCCTCCATCCGCTATTCGTATTACTTGGATTTGGCTTGTAATGTATGTTCTTGCTTAAAAAGTGCCTTATTGTTCTTGGATTCTCACAGAATTCGGTTACGGCTTTAAAAGCACCGTAAATTTTCTGACCTGCATGCACAAATATCATATCACCAACACGAATCGTTTTCATATCAGCATACATACTATAACTTGTACGACAAGCTCCTGAGAGCGCCTGTGGAGTTGTGCTATTAATAACGAGTCTAACCCCAAGGTATCCTCCTTGAAGAAATGAATTAAAAAACTCCGTTTCGTCACAATTGATAATATGAGCGTTCATTTTTCTATTTCTTTGATAATATAGTATTTTTTTCCTTGGAATTATTATTAATCTTTGAGCCAAACTGAAGTTTTCTGGGGTCAACCTTCTTGTCGAATTTAATAGGGTCTCTAAAAATGTAAGGTAATTGTTTGGCTACTTCTTTATAGTCAATATCTGCTTTATTCTGCTTGATTATTTCGAAATCAGCCTTTTCAAAAATCATTTGTTGTTCTAAGTCCAACTTTTCTTTCATTAACGGTAGGAATTCATCGTTTATCTCATATCCGATGGAATTTCTCTCAAGTTTTTTAGCCGCCAAAGAAGTTGTACCACTACCTAGAAACGGGTCAAGAACCGTATCATTTACAAAACTAAACATTTTGATTAGGCGCCTCGGCACCTCTTCAGGGAACATCGCCAAATGTTTATCTTGTTTTTCGCCGGGGATATTCCAATGGCCGGTAAAAAATCGGTTCCATTCCTCTATTGTCATCTTTGATTTTTCTTTAATTTCTTTGCTCACCTTCGGTGCGATACCGTGTTTTTTGAAAATCAGGATAAATTCATAATCAATTTTGAGAATTCCATTTCTCGGAAAAGGAAATGACCCCATTATCGTCGCACCACCCGTAGTATTACAGGTGGTAACCTTTTGCCAGATAATTGCCCCCATATAATCAAAACCTATAGTTTCACAAAACTTTATTATCTCGGTTCTTATAGGAATGACCTTGTATCTTCCGTAGTAAACAGAGCGGGCAAACTGGTCACCGATATTCACGCACAAACGGCAACCCTTATTTATGACTCTGTGGCACTCTTTCCAGACAACATTCAAATTATTGATATAATCTTCATAGCTATCATCAAAACCTATTTGGCTACCATTTCCATAATCCTTTAGCTGCCAGTATGGTGGGGAGGTAATAATCAAATGAACAGATTCATCAGTGACCTCCATCATGCATCTGGAGTCACCAATAATTATTTTATGATTTGTCATTGTTTGGTTAGCTCAAAAGTTTTTTTAATAAGGCCCGCTGGAAGTGTAGGCGGTTTTCGGCCTGGTCGAACATAATCGAATTGGGCGACTCGATGACTTCGTCGGTGATTTCAAGTCCTCGATAAGCCGGCAGGCAGTGCATAATCTTGACGTTGGCCGGTGCGGATTTGACTAATTCGGCGTTGACCTGAAAACCTGCAAAATCGGCCTGCCGTTTTTGCTTTTCGTCCTCCTGGCCCATACTGACCCAGGTATCGGTATAGATAATATCGGTATCGAGAACAGCGGCACCCGGGTCGTTTGTTTGCCGGACGCTGTCGGCTGATATCTGATTTGCCTTTTCAATCGTTTCGGCATCAAGCTCGTAACCGGCCGGCGAGGCAACGACCATTTTCATACCCAGCTTTGCAGAGGCAAAGGCCAGGGACCGAGCAACGTTATTGCCGTCGCCAATAAAAGCGATTTTCGTGCCTTTTATGTCTTCGCATTGCTCGCTGATTGTGAACACGTCAGCCATTGCCTGGCAGGGATGTGAGAAGTCCGTCAGGGCGTTTATTACCGGCACCGTTGCAAATTCGGCCAACTCGGTAACGGTGCTGTGCTCGAATGTTCGTGCCATTATGCCGCTAACATATCGGCTCAGGACCCTTGCTATATCTTTGATTGGCTCGCGCTTGCCGATACCGCCGATGTCTTCGGGCTTGACATAAATCGCACTGCCGCCGAGGTCTGTCATAGCAACCTGGAAGCTGATTCTGGTTCGCAGACTCGGCTTTTCGAAAAGCATCGCTAAAGTTTTTCCCTGAAGACATAAATCAGTACCACCGACACTGTATAAACTTTTTAGGCGGGTGCTTATCCGCAGCAGCTCTTTTAGCCGGTCGTTAGGACAATCGATTATGGACAAAAAATGTTTCATCATTCATTCTCACTCAAAACTAATCTCTATTTTGCAAAGGTTCTGTTAGAACACTATCAAGAATTTCAATGGCCTGGTCGATCTGGCCTTTAGCGGCAATCATCGGCGGCATAAACCGCAGAACGGTGTTATTAGTGCAGTTTATCCGCAGGCCTTTCTCCAGGCATTTATCGACGATATCTTTGCCGGGACGGGTCAATTGAACGCCAATCATCAGGCCTATGCCGCGAACACTGTCTATAATAGAATGTTTCTGCTTCAATTGTTCGAACTTATCTTTAATATATTGCCCAAGCTCAGCGGCGTTTTTTAGAAGGTTATCTTCTTCTATCGCCTCGATGACCGCCACGCCGGCGGCACAGGCCAGGCAGTTGCCGCCGAATGTTGAAGCGTGTTTGCCGGGCACTAACGAGGCAGCCACTTCTTCCGTAGCCATCATAGCCCCAATAGCAACGCCGCCGCCGAGGGCTTTTGCCATTGTTATAATATCCGGTACTACATCGAAATGCTGATATCCGAACCATTTTCCGGTCCTGCCCATTCCGGTCTGGACCTCATCTAAAATCATGACCGCCCCTTTTTCATCGCAGAGCCGGCGAATCGTCTGGAGATATTCGGCGGTGGCGACGTTTATTCCACCCTCGCCCTGAATCGGCTCGACTAAAACCGCTGCAACTTCATTGCTGAAAGCCGATTCCAATGCCGCAATATCATTAAACGGCACATAAACAAAGCCCGGCAGCAACGGCAGGAAGCCTTCATGATACTTCGGCTGAGCGGTTGCTGTAACCGTGGCGAAGGTTCGTCCGTGGAAGCTGCCCTCGGCGGTGATGAATTTATATTTTTCCTGCGATGTGTGCAAACGTGCCAGTTTCAGCGCCGCTTCGTTGGCCTCGGCGCCGCTGTTGCAAAAGAAGCACTTGCCGCCGAAGGCCCGTTCGCTTAACAGCTTTGCTAATTCGCCCTGCGGCTCGGAGTAGAAGGTATTATCGATGTGCAGAAGTTCGCCTGCCTGTTTGCGTAACGCCTCAACGACCTTCGGATGGCAATGGCCTATCGCACTGACGGCCCAGCCGGGGAACATATCCAGTATCTTATTGCCGTCGGCATCATACAGATAACAGCCCTCGCCTTTGACGATGACCCGCGGCAACCGGCCATAATTAGCGATAACGTATTTGTCAAACAATTCAATAGTCTCCTGTGTAGTCATAATTCTTTTCCTTCGAAGTGCCTAAAGTTTGAAGTGCCTAAAGTGCCTAAAATTCAGTAAACTCTATTCTTACAACTTTAGTTCACTTTAGGCACTTTAGCTCACTTTAGGCACTTTAGTTCACTTTAGGCACTTTTAATTATTTCCGTTCCAATTCCTTTGTCGGTATAGATTTCGAGCAGTAGTGAATGCTCGATTCGGCCGTCGATAATATGCGCCTTCCTGACGCCCGCTTCC
>JAUWBX010000052.1 GCA_030609625.1 Phycisphaerae bacterium | reverse complement strand
GAGTAGAAAGCCCCGCACCAATTAGGCGTGAGCCCCGTTAGAGCCTTTTCCTTTCGGGCCTCTAACGGGGTAAGCCTAAACTCAATTGGTGTAGGGTGCTTCGACCTGTACAAGCTGGGCTCCCTTGTTGATCCAGTCTTTTAATATTGTGTTATCCTTTGCAGCTCGCTTGGCGATATTCCGTGTTGCCTCGCCAACATTAATTATCGCACTAACCAATCTTTCCTCAAAAAAGCCCGCTTCTTCCAGGACGTTTCCATCAGGATGAATAATCTTGCTGTTTCCATGAGATTGATTTGGCGCGTTTATATCCTTTGGGTTGGCCGGCGCGTTAGCCATCACACAAAAGATTCCGTTTTCTGTGGCTCGTGCTATCGGCATTGCCCTATAAGCAGAGAGTTTGTATTCTTTGGTTAGTGGACTTTCGTTGCTAATGAAGTAGCATATCTGCGCTCCGGCAATAGCAGGCAGGCGGACAAGCTCAGGATACCTAACATCGTGGCAGATTATAAAACAGGATTTAACGCCGGCGAGGGTGTAAATCGGCAATATCGTGCCCGGAACAAGCCCCGGCCAACTCTCTGCCAAATGAGTTTTGGCGTATCTGCCTCGCACCCTGCCCCCTTTATCAATTGCTAAGAGGCTATTGAAGAGTTTCCCTTCTTCCCAGTGCGCCGTACCGAGAACGACCGCAATGTCCAGATTCTTTGAAGCTGCCACGATCCTTATCTCAGCGTTTTCGAATTCTTTAGGGCTTGCCTTTTTCCAGTAGCTATCGTCATATTGATAACCACACAGACACGCCTCGGGAAAAACCACCACATCAACACCATCTTCTGAAGCTGACTTCATCCACTTAACTATTTTTTGAACGCTCTTTTCCAGAACAGGATATGTCAATATCTGGCATGCAGCGACACAGATACGGTTTCTTCCGTGCCTGGAGCTTTTGGGTTTGGCATAAGCAGGGCTTTTGTAACTGACCAGCCCTGCACTGGCTCCTGTGCCCAGGGCTATGAATTCGCGGCGGGAAATGCCTGTGTCTTCAGAATCCATGAGGTTCCTCCTTGTGAAAATTGCAATCAGGATAGGTATATCCTATCCTTTGGTTTGATTTGGGGTATCCGGTTTAGCTTTGCCTTGATGTCATCTTTTTCCAGTGCGAAGCCGGGGGCGATTTCAAGGACACAATCAATTGAGCCATCCGGTTTTTTAGGGATGCTTAGGCCTGCTGATTCGAGCCAGGCGGCAGCACGGGCGACAATCATCCGCCTGGTGGTTTCGACACTGTCAATGCCGGCGACATTTTTGGTCGGGGCAAATTCTTCACTCCGCAGTATCTGTAAAATTATTGACTTCGAGGCCAACGGCACAGCGTCAAAAATAAAGCTCTCCAGCTTTACACCGTTCGGCTCAGCAGGTTCGACAAGTTTTCCATGCTCGTCGATGTACGGAATTTTTTTAACGGCTTTGTGCAGCGGCAAAGAAAAAACATCAGTATTCAGTCTTTCAACGAAGGCGCGGTTAATGATGTGGATAGCGATACTACCGAGCTTAAAGGCTAAGGAACCGTCCGGGTTTCGTTTCTCGGCCAGTTCGTCAGGCAAATCGCTGTATTCGATGACGGTCAGCTTGCCGTCAGCCAAACAGAAGTTGCCGACCTTTTCATAGGGGCTGTTTTTGATAACTGCTTTTGAAGACATCTCGGCTTTATCGAGAGCGTGCAGGCCGATAAAAAGCGGGTCGAAAATATTTATCAGGGGGTTATCGACCTGGAAATAGCTGATAAATTCCACGCCGCGTCTTTTCATATCTTCGATGGCTCCGCTTCGGTAAAGTGCCTTAAGGCTTCCCCCGTGGCCGTCGGGTGAGCAGCTTAGCCGGTCTTTGTCGGCCAGCAGTATTTTGCCGTCGGTGCTGAAATTGGGCAGTGTGCCCTGCTGAAATATAAAGACGTTCTCCTCATCCAGGCCGTAATAGTCATTGGAGCAAAAAATCTCTATGGTCTCGGCATGGTTCAAGGGACTGGTCATAATATACCAGGGGCAGATGGCCTGGTATTTTAGCGAGGCCGCTGCGACAGACTCGGCAAAGATTTGAAACAGCGTTTTGTTTTTGACGGGACTGATAGGGAAATTTCCCTTCGGGCCGTCGAATCCGAGCCGGGTTCCCTGGCCGCCTGCGACGACGAAGGCAGCGACCTTGCCCTGCCGTATCAGCTCTCTACCCAATTCGACGGCTCCGGCATATTTGCGATGCTGCTGAGGGTCGGCTGGACACGGGCTGTAGAATGAAGCAGGGACCAAATCGCCGCTTATTGCAACAGAAGCAGAATTTTTGACACAATTAGCCACCCAATCGTCAATTTTCGCAAGGTCCAACTGCCGAATTTGCGCAAGCAAATTCTGCCTTTGAGCCATATCCAACTGGTCCCATAATGTCAAAAGATGGCTCTGGTGATGCTCTTTTAGCAATTTTTTAATGTCTTCGTAAATTTTTTGGGTCCTCATATCCACGATTCTAAGCTGAAAACAAGGATATTACGCAAACTGCAAAAATTTTTCAAGAAATTTGGAAAATTTGTCGATAATTTATTTGACAGGACAAGCCGTACTGTGTTAATATTATAGTCGAGGCAGGTAGGTTTGAAAAGTATTGTTATTATAATTTAAACCGTCATCATAATTTGGTCGAAATTTCATATCATAAAACCCACCTGCCGGGAAAAGGCATTTTGCGGTTTGGCTTGTAACCTCGAATCGACAGCTATGCTGAAAGTATGTTAAGTTGAGCGTACAAACCCTGTTGGCAAAACTGGTTTTGCAAGGTTGGACTGACCGTTTTTAAGTAAAAATATTAAATCAAGGAGATTCGCGACAGAAAAGGGTGTTTAGTGTCCGGCATTTATGTGACAGTAAGCATTTATATATCAAAAAGTAAACCGAAGCGTACTTAAAAACGGTCAAATCTGCGAATCTCAAAATAGAAAAGGAGAACAAAAATGAGGAAAAAGAAAGGTTTTACATTAGTTGAGCTGTTGGTCGTGATTGCGATCATAGCGCTGCTGATGGGCATTCTGATGCCAGCGCTGGCCAGGGTAAGGCAGATTGCCTTTAGAATGGTCTGCGGGACGAACCTGTCCGGCATCGGCAAAGCAATGCTTATCTACAGCAACGATTACGAAGACGAGTTTCCGCGTGCCGGCGGAAGAAACAGCATTTGGCAGGGCCCTGTGGACTGGCTGGCCCTTTCCCGATTCGGCGCTTACGGCTTAAGCGGCACCGACGGCAGCGGCGGCCATGCAACCATTACCTCCAGCTTCTATCTTCTGGTCAAGTATGCCGAGGTAACGCCTAAGTCCTTTATCTGCAAGGGTGATTCCGGGACCAGAGAATTTAAGCCCTCCGACTACCAGGCAGGCGACAGAGAGCTTATCGACCTCTGGGACTTCGGCGGTGCACCATTAGAACACTGCAGCTACGCCTACCACATGCCTTATGGCCTGTATGCCCTGACCACGTCAAGCGAACCGGGTATGGCGGTGGCAGCCGACCGAAATCCATGGATAGACTCTCCCGCTGCGGAACGCAAGGACCCCGGCTTGTTGTCCTCATACAACCCTGACGGTGGTAGAGAAGCAGTCAATATTGGAAACGCCATTGCCCACCAGGAAGATGGACAAAACGTATTGTTTATGGACAGCCACGTAGAATTCGCAAAAGAACCATTCTGCGCCATCAATGACGATAATATCTACACCTACTGGGACGGCGGAGATCCTCGACGAGGCGGCTTACCTATACCCGGAGCCACTGAGCCAGGCGATAGATTGGATTCATTCCTGGTACACGATGGCGAAGGCGGAGCCGCACCTGCACCCCCGCCAAAGGGCAGGGGATGCTTCCTTGCTGATACGCCCGTATGGGTAAATGGGGCACTCGTGCAAATCTCGAAAGTTACCGCAGGTCAGGCAATCAACTGTCTTGCAACAGCGAGCTTAGATAAGCTCGAAGAGCACGAGGGAACCTTCGAATGCCGCGATATAACGCTCGAAAACGGAAATCGCATCAGCGTCGTGTGTGCACACTGCTTCATGCTTGATTCCGGACAATGGGTAGCTGCCCAGAATCTGGAAAGTGGCATGAACCTGAAATCTCTAAACGGCACAATTGCTATCAAGAACGTTGTAACCAGGGCAATGCCCTTCGTCGGCAAGGTCTATAACCTGAAGGTCAACGGCTCAGACCAGTACCCAGTCGGCAAAGATGGAGTAATCGTGCGCGATTTTTAATACGGCGTCTCAACACGGCTGTTCATAGAACACCGTATTGGCTGATAGCCGGACAGCGTAAAGATTATTTTTGCTTCGATTGTTTACAGGCGGCCTTATGCACAATCGCATAAGGCCGCTTCTTATTACACTGAATGACACTGACTTCTGTCTTCTTACCTCTGATTTCTGATATAGGTACCCGGTTCTTGCAAAATCCTCATCCTGTCGCTATCATAGTGCAAATGGCAGCAAAATCGCGCAAGGAAAGAGATAAACAGGGTCCGGTGGCGGTCAATAAAAAGGCTTACAGAAACTTCGAGCTCATCGAGAAGTTCGAGGCCGGCCTGAAACTGTTAGGCACCGAGGTTAAATCGCTGCGGGACGCTCAGGCCGACCTGAACGGTTCCTACGCGAGGGTCGAAGACCAACAGTGCTGGCTCGTCGGGGCAACCATCGCCCCATACCAGCAGGCCGGAGCCTGGCAGCACGAGCCGACCAGAAAAAGAAAGCTGCTGCTGCATAAGGCCGAAATCCACAAAATAAGAACCAAACTCGAACAGCGCGGCTTTACCCTGGTGCCGTTGCGGATTTATTTCAACGACAGGGGCCTGGCAAAAATAGAATTAGCCTTAGCCAGAGGCAAAAGGCAATACGACAAAAGAAAAGCAATTACCGAACGCGACCAAAAACGCGATGTCGATAGAAGTATGAAAAAATATCGCAGATAACAGAACATTCAAAGGGTTCTAATTATGGCCGAAAAAGAAAAGAAAGAAGAGAAAAAGATCATAGTCGATGAAGACTGGAAGGCCGAAGCGCGAAAAGAGAAGGAAATATTAGCCGCACAGGAAGAGGCCGAGAAGAAGAAAACACCGGAAGAAAAGCAGGCTCGCGGTCCTTTACCACAGGGTAATTTCGCTGCATTGATAAGCATGCTTACCACGCAGGCATTATTTGCTCTGGGCCTGTTGCAGGTTAAGGGACAGGAAAAAAGAGAGCCGGATTTGGAGCTGGGAAAATACAATATTGATATGCTCGAGATCCTCGAAGAAAAAACCAAAGGCAATTTAACCAAAGAGGAAGAAACAGTTCTGGCTAATACCCTCAACGAGCTTCGTATGGGCTATGTTAAAGTTGCAGAATAACTCCGTTAGAAACTCAATGAATGACGGGGCTATGGGCACGACGTAAAACCGGCACAAAAGAAAAACTTTCTAACAGGGTAAACCAAATTGGCGAATATATTAGATAAAATAATCGCTGACAAAAGAGTTGAAGTCCAATCTCGACAATCACAGAGAAGTCTCGAGAATCTCAAAGAGCAGATACGCTCTCTGCCCAAGTGCCGCAACTTCTACAAGGCCGTCACCAAACCAAACAGCCGCGGCATAAACGTTATTGCCGAGGTCAAAAAGGCCTCGCCGTCGGCAGGGATTATTCGCGAGGACTTCGACCCCGTGGCAATCGCGCAAACCTACAGGAAATGCGGCGCCGATGCAATCAGCGTTCTTACCGATGAAAAATATTTTCAGGGCCGACTCGAATATATAAACCAGATACGCCAGGCGGTGGATTTGCCTGTTTTGCGAAAGGATTTTATTATCGACCTCTGGCAGGTCTATGAATCCCGCGCCGCCGGTGCCGATGCGATACTGTTAATAGCGGAAGCTCTAAAGCCCGGCGAATTGATGGACATGATGATAGCCGCAGCCGAGTTGACGCTAACTGTCCTTCTGGAAATTCACCAGGCCGATACGCTGTTAGGCGTCCGCAGCCTGATTGGCTTTCCTAAGAAAGGATACAGCGTTCTCGGAATCAACAACCGCAACCTGACAACGATGCAGGTCGATTTGAACACGACCAGCCGATTAGCGGAACTCGTCGATAACAAAAACGAGCTGGTCGCTGAAAGCGGAATAAAAACGCGGGCCGACGTAGAAAAGCTAAAATTCGTCGGCGTAAGAGCGGTCCTGATCGGCCAGACGCTGTGCGAACACCCTGACATAGAACAAAAATTTGCCGAACTGTTTGGCTGATAATCTGTTGCGTAAAACGAAAACCGACGATGTCACCCCTGCGAAAGCAGGGGTCCAGAGCGAAAAAGCTGGATTCCCGCTTTCGCGGGAATGACAAATACTGTTTCCGCAACAGAAAATAGCTCACAATCCTCAGCCATCCCCAAGCGCCGTAAGGTGTCCCCAAGGGACTGCGCTTGAGGCTGCCACCCTCCGTCAACTACCTACTTTTTCTTCTGGGCTTTCTGTATCTTGGCCCAGGGGTCGCGCAGTGACACTGTTCGATTGAACACCAGCTTGCTATCGGAACTATCAGGGTCAACACAGAAATAGCCAAGCCTTTCGAACTGGTATCGACTGCCCGGTGCAGCGCCAGCCAGAGATGGTTCAACCCGGCAAGAAGCTAATATCTCCAGCGAATTCGGATTCAGGTTGGATTTGAAATCCTCACCCTCAACTGCATCATCCGGATTTTCCTTTGTAAACAAATGGTCATACAATCGCACCTGGGCTTCGAGCGCGTGGCCGGCTGAAACCCAGTGCAGCGTTGACTTGACCTTGCGTCCGTCCGGAGCGTCCCCGCCTCGCGTGGCCGGGTCATAAGTGCAGTGCAGCTCGACAACCTCGCCATTTTCATCCTTAATCACATCCGTGCAGGTAACAAAATACGCATATCGCAGTCGAACCTCTCGGCCGGGGGCTAAGCGGTAGAACTTCTTCGGCGGCTCCTCCATAAAATCATCCCGCTCGATGTACAGCTCGCCTGAGAACGGAACCTTCCGCACCCCGGCGTTTGGGTCTTCCGGATTATTGATGGCCTCAAGCTCTTCAACTTGACCCTCTGGGTAGTTGTCGATAACCACCTTGAGCGGCTTGAGCACAGCCATTACGCGTGGCGAGGTCTTGTTCAAATCTTCCCGCAGGCAGTGCTCCAGCAGTGCGATATCGACGGTGCTGTTGAACTTGTTGACTCCTATTCGCCTACAAAATTCCCGAATAGCCTGCGGTGAGTAACCACGTCGGCGCAGGCCGCAGATGGTCGGCATTCGCGGGTCGGCCCAGCCGGCTACATGCCCTTCCTGCACCAGTTTCAGCAGCTTGCGCTTGCTCATTACGGTGTAGGTCAGATTCAGCCGAGCGAACTCTATCTGCTGGGGATGATAAGCATCCAACTTCTCAAGGAACCAGTCGTACAGCGGGCGATGGTTCTCAAATTCCAGGGTACAAATCGAATGGGTGATTCTTTCGATGGAATCTTCAAGCCCGTGGGCCCAGTCATACATCGGATAGATGCACCACTTATCGCTGGTGCGAGGATGCGCCGCGTGGAGAATTCGATACATAACAGGGTCGCGCATATTCAGGTTAGGGGCTGACATATCTATTTTCGCCCGCAGTGTGCGCGAGCCGTCCGGGAATTCGCCCGCCTTCATCCGCTCGAACAGGTTGAGATTTTCCTCGACTGACCGGTTGCGATACGGACTATCCTTTCCCGGCTTAGTCAGCGTGCCGCGATATTCTCTTGTTTGCTCAGCCGTCAGGTCGCAGACATACGCTTTGCCTTTTTTTATAAGCTGCACAGCATATTCGTACATCTGCTCAAAGTAGTCCGAGCCGTAATACAGATGCCCCTCCCAATCCCAGCCTAACCAGTGAACGTCTTCTATGATTGAATCAATATATTCCTGCTCTTCTTTGGTCGGATTAGTATCATCAAACCGCAGATGGCACTGGCCCGCGAATTCCGCTGCGATACCGAAATTCAGGCAGATACTCTTAGCGTGTCCGATATGCAGATACCCGTTAGGCTCCGGCGGAAACCGCGTTACAACCCGCCCATCCCATTTATTAGTCTTTAGGTCTTCGGCCACAATCTGCCGAATAAAATCCAGCCTTTCCTTTTCACTGTTGTTATTATTCTGCTTGGTGTTCGTCATTTTGGCAAACTTTCACTTCGGTTTTCGGTTAACA
>JAUWBX010000076.1 GCA_030609625.1 Phycisphaerae bacterium | reverse complement strand
ATGTGCGGCCGTGTCTGGACTTGAGCGACCCTGCTGAAGTAGAAAAGATGAGGGCAATGGCAAATGATGTTTTTTCACTTGTCTGGTCGTTAGGCGGCACGATAAGCGGCGAACACGCAGACGGCCTGGCAAGAGCGGCCTTCGTGCGAGCCCAATATGGCGATGAGTATTATGAATTACTGTGTAAAATCAAGAATATATTCGACCCTGACGGCCTGATGAATCCGGGCAAGAAAATCAACAGTGACGCTGACATTATGGTCAAGAACCTGCGGGCTGAATATAAGGTTTTGCCGGAAAGAGTTAAAACGGATTTGCTTTTTGGAGAAGGTGAGCTTGCCGCCGAACTCGAGCAGTGCTACGGATGTGGGCTTTGCCGAAGCTGCGAGCCGGATTTGCGGATGTGTCCGGTGTTTCGAGCGATGGGTGAGGAATTGGGCAGCTCGCGGGCAAAGGTTAATATACTGCATTTCTGGGCGACAGGGCAACTGGAGGAGAGGGATTTTGAATCGCCGGAGTTTAGAAAGTTTCTGGATTTGTGCGTTAATTGCAAAGCCTGTCTGCTGCAATGTCCGTCAGGGATTGATGTTTCCAAGCTGATGATAGCGGCCAGGGCCCAGTACGTCAAACGCATGGGTTTGCAGCGGGCGGAGCTTGTCCTAAGTCATAATCGCTGCCTTATTATGTTTGGTAGTGTTTTTGCACCTATATCGAATTTTGTGATGCGGCTGCCGGTATTCAAGTTGCTGCTGGAAATATTTACCGGTATAGATAAGCGAAGAGGTACACCTGAATTTAAGCACGGCTCGTTCCTGAAAGCTGGACGTAAATACTTAGCTGCCTGTGAGCCGATAGAAAAGCCGATTGACAAGGTGGCGTATTTTGTGGATACGTATGCAAATTATAAAGACCACGAATTAGGCTTTGCCGTTTTGGATGTTCTGCGAATAAATGGAATCGAGGTGGTTTTGCCGAAACAATTACCCGCCCCCCTGCCGGCGATTGTTTATGGTGACGTCAAGACCGCCCGTAAGGATTTGGCATACAATGTAAAATATCTGGCCGAGGCGGTGCGCGATGGTTACAAGATAATTTGCTCGGAACCGAGTGCTGCACTGTATCTGAAGCAAGAGCTGCGGCATTTTGTTGCCGGGCCGGATGCGAGGCTCGTATCGGAAAATACTTATGAACTGATGAGTTATTTACTTGACCTGCTTGAGCAGAAAAAATTGAAGGCACCGACAAAGTCGATAACAAAGGATTTTGTTTATCATTCGCCGTGTCATTTATGTGCTGTCGGCGATGAAACAGCGAGCATAAAACTATTGCAGGAGCTTTGCGGCGTCAAAGTCGTTGACCTTAAAGCCGGTTGCTGCGGCCTAGCAGGCACGTTCGGTATGCAGAAGAAAAATTACGAACTGTCATCCAAAATTTCCGAGAGCTTAAAGAACGCACTGGAATCGGCACCTACCAAAAACGTATTAACCGAATGCGCTGCCTGTAAAATGCAGATAGAGCACATAAGTGATTGCGTGGTTACTCATCCGATTAAGATTTTGATGGAGAGTTATAAGAACAGATAACGGATGACAGAGGACGGCAAAATCTGAATTCCGAATATCGAAATCCGAAACAAATTCTAATGTCCAAAATTCAAAACAAAAATAGCCACAGACAGCATAAAGAAATTCAATTTGAAAGAAAAAGTTCGTGACAACTTCTTTTCTTCGGTTAAGGTAGTATTATGAAAAACAAATACTTTGGGGATACAAGGGATTTATTTAAGTATGACTTAATCTTAAAGATTACCCAAGAAGTAGTCTCAATTCACCGTTTCTTATTTATTCCAATGTTAACGAGTGATGATGATAGTAGCGATGGAAATAAAACGAATTACATTAAAGCAAAAGCAGGGACGCAAAACAAAGAACTAATGACTCACTTGAAAGATTGCGTAAATAGGGATAGAAGAAATATTATGGAGATTGAGCCCTATTTTAAATCGAATGGGGTTGAAATTTATATTCACGAAGAATTATTTATTCATAGAAATAGAAGAGACTATTTTGGTAAGGTAAAATAAAAAAAGAATTCTTTTCGAACTCTTTAGTTTTTGTTGACCCTGATAAAGGATTAGAAATTCAGCAATCAAAAGAAAAACACTTCCTCTATCGTGAAGCAAAAGATATTTACGATTATATGGATGGAAATTCAATATTGATGATATATCAGCATTTCCCACACGAAAATCACAAAGAATATCTTCACAAAAGAACCAATAAGTTAGAGAATTTAACAGGAGATTCGCCAATATACATATCAGACAACAATATTATATTTTTTCTTTTAACTAAAAGTGGTGGAGTAAAGGACCAACTCAAAGGAACAATTAATAAATACAAGAGACATTATCCAAAACTGATAGCAGGAAATGTTTTTTACAACCGCGTATGAAAAATAGTGAATATCTTCACGTAGAGTTATAATTGAAATTCATAATTTTGCTATGGGATTCTTCGCTGCACTCAGAATGACAAGAAGGGGGAAAGAAGTTAATTATGGCAATTGAAGAAATAAATCTCAAGAAGGCGGTGCTGTGGGAGCCGGTCGAAGATAAGAAGGTTCGGTGTAAGTTATGTAACCATCAATGTGTAATTGACGATGGCAAATTAGGTCGGTGCTGCGTGCGTAAGAATATAGATGGTGTGCTGTACTCGCTAACTTACGATAAGGTCTGCTCGGCTAATCCTGACCCAATCGAGAAAAAGCCGTTGTTTCATTTTCAGCCCGGGACGCGCAGTTTCTCTGTTGCTACGATGGGTTGTAATTTTCGCTGTGAGTTCTGCCAGAACTGGCAGATAAGCCAGGCGGCGATAGAAAGAGGTCAAATCAACGGAGAACCAATAACGCCGGAGCAAATTGTCGAGGGGGCTGTGCGCAGCGGGTGCAAGAGTATCGCTTATACCTATACCGAGCCGACGGTTTTTATGGAGCTGTGTAACGATTGCGGGCGGTTAGGTAAAGAACGCGGCCTGACGAATGTTTTTGTCAGTAACGGGTACGAGACAATCGAGGCGATTGATTTTGCCGGCGAGTGGCTCGATGGGATAAATGTTGACCTGAAAGCGTTCAGCGAGGATTATTACAAAAGATTATGCAAGGCAAGGTTGCAGCCGGTGCTTGATACGATTAGCTACATCGCGAAGGAAACGAATATCTGGCTGGAGATTACCACCCTGCTGGTACCGGGCGAAAACGATTCTGAGGACGAGCTGAAAAAACTTACCGAGTTTATTGTTTCAGATGCCGGGCCTGATGTCCCCTGGCACATCAGCAGGTTCCATCCGCAGTATAAATATCTGGATTCGCTTCCAACGCCGATGGACAGTTTAGAGCGAGCTTACAAAATAGGTCAATCCGCAGGGCTGCGTTATGTTTATCTCGGAAATGTGCCAGGCTCGAAATCAGAAAGCACTTTTTGTTATAACTGCGGCCGAATGTTAATCGAACGCATTGGCTATAGGATTGCTTTTAATGATATTCAAGATTCAAAATGCCCCGATTGCGGGACAGAGATTGCGGGGTTCGAGCTTTAGGTGACAAACCCCGGGTAAAACCCAGGGCTGATATGGGCCTAAGTTTTATCTTTTAGCAATTGCCGGAGCTTGTCCAGTTCGCCGGATTTCATATGGTAACTATGCCCTGCGTCTGGGTATTGGCTGCTTTGCACTTCTTTGGCGTAGGTATTAAATGCCTCAATAGTCTGTTTGGCCAAGCTGCCGTAACTCTTTGCGAACTTTGGACTTGGCCCTTGCGTCAGGCCCAGAATATCAGGCGCAATCAATATCTGCCCATCACAGCTCTGCCCGGAACCACAGCCAATCACCGGCACTTGGCAGCGTTTTGTGATAATCTCCGCTACCCCCGCAGTGGCCCCTTCAATCAGCAGCGAGGCGGCACCACTATCGACCATTTGCTCGGCGAGACTTACCAGCTCGGCAGCCATCTCTGCCGTGGTCGCCTCAGCCTTGAATCGTCCAATCTTACCGATGCTCTGCGGCCTTATGCCGATATGGGCCATAACAGCTATACCGGCATCGCTAACTGCTTTAATTACATTAAGATACGCACCGGTCGCTTCGATTTTTACCATTTGTGCCCCAGCTTCGGCAACGAACCGGCCGGCATTTTTCACCGCCTCGATTTGCCCAATCTGGTAAGACAGAAACGGCATATCGGCAACCAGAAATACATTCGGCGCCCCTCTCCGCACCGCAGCGGTTATGGTGACCATAAAATCCATTGTTGCCGGCAGAGTTGAATCGAAGCCGAGAACAAACTGGGCAGCCGAATCACCCACCAATATCATCTGAACATCTGTCTGCGAGATGAGTTGAGCTGTGGTATAATCGTAGCAACTGACCGCAGCGAGCTTGCGGTTTCGGCCCTTAGCATCCAGCAAGTCTGCTATCGTAATTTTGGTATCCATATCAATATTTCCAGAAAATAAAGAAAAAGAAATAACAGTCTATCCGTTAAAATACGAGAACAAAATCGATTTATCAAGGGTAAAGTAACTGAGTTTTAGAGCTAAATTCGGCTATTTTTAAAAAAACAAACGAATTTTTTACTTTTTTACAATTAAAAGCTTGATTCCTCATTAAGAAAAGTGTAAGTTTTCCGTAATTCTTTTCCTTTTTCTTTAAAGAAATTCTTGTTATTCGTTCGATTAGATAATTATACGGAGTATTAAATTTAGAGAAACGGAGTTTTTGAGGAAGTTATTATCAGCTTTTCATCACCCTCCTCCGAAGCCAGATTCTATTTTCATAGGGATCTGGCTTTATTTTTTATCCACATAATAGTCAAGATAGGCGATTACAAGGATGCTGTCCGTGTCAAGTTAGGAAGGGACACAGGTGGCATAGTACATCTTAAGAAACCATCTTAAAAATAATATTCTGAGTTCATTCGTATTTTTTGAAACGTACTGTGTAGAATCAGCGTCTTATTTACAGAAGACGACAAAAAAAACTTCAGAAGCCGAGAGAATCTGCCCCAAAACTACCTCGGCAACGAAAGATTGATTTATTTGTCGGCTCACAAAACCAGGCGTTTCTTGTGGCTCATAGAGAGTACCAGGGATTTTCTTGAGAAATAGTGTAACAAATCATCGAGTTAGGTGTTATGTTTATATAGCTGGTAATTGAGAATCTTGTAATCAGTAGTAATTTGTATTGAAGGAAAGGTCTGAAAGTGAAAAAGTCCCAGATAATTATTATCACGGTTATTGTAACGCTGGTGGCCGTTTCCGCAGTTTGGATATTTATTAGATTCAAAACCAGTGCTTCCCGTAAACCCACGGTTGTTCGCATAGAAAAAGCTCAGCGAGGGGAACTGATAGAGTTTGTCAGTGCTCCCGGCGAAATCGAACCCAGGATAGATGTGAAAATAAGCGCAAAAGTTTCAGCGCGGATTATTGAGTTGCCTTATGAGGAAGGAGATATCGTAACCTGCGGTAGCACGGACACGAATCCACCGGTGCCGGCTTCGGTGCTGTTACGCCTCGATGACAAGGATTTGCAGAGCCGGCTGCTTTCAGCCGAGGCCAATTACTCCGCCCAGGCGGCCCAGCTCGAAGTTGAAAAAGCAAGAATTGCCAGTCAGCAAGCCAATCTCATTGGCCTTGATGCTTCACTAAAACAAGCCCAGCGTGATCTGGAGCGACAAAAAGGATTGCTGGAATCGCAGGATATTAGCCAGGCCACTTTCGACCAGTCTAAATTAAAGTTTGACGAACTCAAGTCACGATACAACTCCACTAAGCATACGCTTAATGCAGCGGAGCTGAATTTGGTGGTATTGCAACATCATCTCGAGGCCACCGGTGCCGGGGTTACACAGGCGAAGGAAGCACTTAGCTATACGACTATAACATCACCTATCGATGGTGTGGTAACCCGGATTAATGCGGAAGTTGGCGAGGTTGTGATTTTCGGAACAATGAATAATCCTGGTACGGTGATTATGGAGGTGGCGGACCTGTCTGTGATGCTGGTCGTTGCTGAGGTTGATGAGGCGGATGTCGCAAAAATGGAAGTCGGCCAGAAAGCTACTGTTCACGTGGATGCCTATCCTGACCACGAGTTTACAGGGGTGGTTGAATCGATCGCCTTGGCACATACGATGACCTGGAGCAATACTAAATATTACAGAACAGAAATATTGCTTGAGAATACCGAAGAGAAGTTGTACTCAGGCCTGACGGCGCACGTGGATATTGAGACACGCAAACACACCGATATACTTAAGGTGCCCACTCAGGCCGTGCTGGGCCTCGAGCTTGATAATCTGCCTCTGGAGATTCGCGAGAATTCCTCCGAGGTCGATACTACCAAGACTTTCGCGACGGTCATTTACCGCTACGTGGACGGCAAGGCTGTGGTAACGCCTGTTAAGATTAGCCAAAGCAACCTGACCCACACCATAATAAAATCGGGCATTACAGAAGAAGACGAGATAATAGTTGGGCCGTATAAAGTGCTCGAAAGCATTAAGCACGACCAAAAAATACAAGATGAGCGCAAAGTAGAAGCGAAGAAAAAGAAGAAGAAGGACGGCGCCGAAGCTGGGGCTGATGCAAACGATGTCAAAGATGCAAACAGTGTCGGACAAAAATGAAAAACTAATAATTCGGCTTCAGGATGTTACGCGGATTTACAAAGTCGGCGTGGAGCGTATCCATGCGCTTGACGGAATTGACCTGGAACTAAGCGAAAACGAGTATGTTGCCGTGATGGGTCCTTCCGGCTCGGGCAAGAGCACGCTGATGAATGTCTTAGGTTGTCTGGACAGAGCGACTTCAGGAATCTATGAGCTGGACGGAGAGGACACAACGAGAATGACTGACGCAGCATTGGCCCGTGTTCGTAATGAGCGAATCGGCTTTGTCTTTCAATCGTTTGAGCTGCTCGGGCAGTTAAGCGCGCTTAAGAATGTTGAGATGCCGTTGATTTATTCAAAAAATGGCTGGTGGACTCGGCGTAAACGTGCCAAAAACGTCCTTGAGCGAGTTGGATTGGGAGACCGGATAAAACATAGGCCAAACCAGCTTTCCGGAGGTGAGAAACAACGCGTGGCTATCGCCCGGGCACTTGTCTGTAATCCGAGTATCCTGCTGGCGGACGAACCGACCGGCAATCTCGACAGCAAAACCAGCGAGGGAATCCTGAAGCTGTTTGACCAGCTTCATCGGGAAGGCCAAACCATTATTATAGTAACCCATGAAGATTTTGTCGCGCATCACGCCAAGCGAATAATCCAGATGAAAGACGGGTTAATTAGCAGTGATATGCAGAATGACCGGGACCCGCGAGATAAAACCATGACACAAAGCAGTGGACAGGAGGAAAAGATATGAGAGCTTTGATACAGGCACCTATGGCTTTTGTTCGCCTGGCCTATCAGAGTGTGTATCTTGCGCTGGGGCAAATCTGGACAAACAAGACCAGGTCTATACTCACAACTATTGGCATTGTAATTGGTGTCGCTTCGGTGACCGCCGTTATCGCTGCTCTTACAGGCCTTAAGGCCAAAGTGCTGACACTGGT
>JAUWBX010000391.1 GCA_030609625.1 Phycisphaerae bacterium | reverse complement strand
TCAAAAGCAGCAATTTCAGCGCCCATTTCGAACGCAAAAAGCAATCTATATTAATGGAAGCTGATTCAGCGAAAATAAAATAATGTCCGGGTCCCTGGAGAAAGAAAGGTCAGTGATTCAAAAGCCGGATAAAGCATTAGTCAAGACAGCTATCAACGGTGACGCAGGCGGCTTTACCGAATTATGCCGGCGCTACTATCCGGCTATGGTCGCAATCGCACACTCGATAGTTGGCGACAGGCACTTGGCTGAAGATGCTGCACAACAGGCGTTTGCAAAGGCTGCTGTCAAGCTGCCGCAGTTAAAGAAAGAGAGTCAATTTGCCGGCTGGCTCGCTGTTATTTGCAGAAACGTCGCAAAAGATATGGCCCGAAGGAAAGAGAACCTTCGCACCACCGATGACCTTTCGATGATAGCAGCCAAATCGCGCGACGATGATACTACCGAGACAATCAGGGAAGCCATAAGCAAACTTTCAGCCTCTGCAAGAGAAGTAATTTTTCTGCGGTACTATGACGGTATGTCTTACGAGCAAATATCTGCGGTGTTGGGCATCTCCGAACAGGCGATAAACGGAAGACTGCGAAGGGCAAAGAAAAAAATGGCTGACTACTTACGGCGTAACGGTTTTGGCGAGGTTCGATTATGAACAAGCAAAACAATGAAAAACGGCTGGATGAACTAATTTCTCGCACTATCAACACGGAAAAGCCGCAGTTTGACGTTGAGAAATGGAAACAAAAATACCCTGACGAATATCAAGCACTTATCTCGCAGACAGCAAAGGGGGCTTCATCTTATCAGCCCAATATATGGAGAATAATTTCAAGAAGCCCAATAACCAGACTCTCTGCCGCTGCGGCAGTGATAATCTTAGCTGTAAGCTTTTTTATTGCTCACCATGGCCCAGGTGAGCAAGCGGATACTACAGTTTCGAAAGCCACAAAATCCCCGGCTGAAATGCAGGCGATTCTGTCACTAAGTATTGCTTATCGCCGAGGGGGAATGGAAGCTGTTGATAGCCAATGTCGGAAGGCTATAGAAATGCTGGGGCCGCGGCCGGCAGAAATAACAATTCAACAAATACTCACAGAATTCAATGGAACGTAAAATAGAAAGGAACAATCATGAAAACGATTAACAGAAATATGATGAGACAGATGATATGCGCTATATTTATATTACTGGCGCCAACTTCACTGGTTTATGCGTATCCACCCGACAACGCAGCGGTTCTCTATTATCGAGCATCGCTGAGCTACATTACGAATAGCACGATGGAAAAAAAGCTGTTGGAACTTATTAAAGGCAATATCGGTATCGATAAGGAAATAAAAGATTATGTTCAGAGTAACAAGAATTGGATAAAGCAATTTGTTGATGCCGGCGAGGCGCCGCACTGCGACTGGGGCATAGACTATTCCGAAGGTTTAGCAACGCTGGCGCCTCCATATGCGTCTCTAAGAAACATTGCCAGAATTGTGTTGGTGCAGGCAAAAATCGCAGCCGACTCGGCGGACTATAAACGGGCGCTGGATTTGTGCTTAAGCGTGCACAAGGCCGGTGCTCACATCTGCAATGCTGACATATTGATGTCACATCTGGTGGGCATTTCGCTTAATGGAACAGCAAATCAATGCATAGTGGATATTCTTCCACAAATATCGGATAGTCCCCATATGCTTATCTGGCTAAAGAACTGTGTTTACGATGTATCAGAGAGGTTTCCTTCGGTAAAGGCTTCAATAAACAGTGATCTTAGGATATGCGCACAGGACATACGCAAGAAAAAGGCTGAGGATATCATCTTTGAGATGGCAGGTGATTTTATCCCTAAGGACAAAAGGCAGATCATCCGCAATGGAGATGAGGAATTCTTTAAGGCTAACAAAGAATATTTCCTGGAGCACTTGGCTGCACTACTTACGGCAATCGACCTGCCGTACCCGCAGTCTTATGAACAACTGGTAGAGTTGGGGGAAAAGCCTGGTCGTGAGAGCAAAAAGAATCTCCACGCAATCCTTGCAGGGATTCTTGCCCCGGCGGTCCACAAGGTAGTGTGTTCGGACTTAAAGGCCAGAACTCACTTCAACGCAGTCAAGACAGCATTGAATCTTTACATAATAAAGACTAAAACCGGCGGATTGCCCGACGCTCTGCCGGATGGTATGCCCAAGGACTTGTTCAGCGGCAAGGATTTTAAATACGAGAAAACAAAAGAAGGCTTTGTACTTCGCTGCCGGGGCAAGGATTTGAGTAAAGATAAAATCTACGAATACGAATTCAAAGTCAAAAAGTGATTTGTTGTATTGTCAGCCAAACAGGCCGGCCCCTGCCGGTGACAAGCAGGGTCCGGCCTTTTTTATGCGCATAGATAACAAAAAAAAAACGAAAAAATTTATTCATAAATGAGGTTGCGCACAGACACCCTTTAGCGTCTATAATAGTGAAGTCTTGAAGGGCAAGCATCAGGAGGTTTTTTGCGAGACCGACAGAAAGAACTTTTAGAGATGTTGGACAAGTCCGGAGCGAATTTGTATGCGCTTTTGACCAGGCTGACACTGCGCGAAGACGTTGCCGAGGAACTAATGCAGGAATTATTTATAAAGCTCAGTAATTCGAGGCGCTTCGATAAAGCCGGGGACCGGCAGGCTTACACCCGCAGAGCTGCGATAAATCTGGCTTTTGACTGGCGGCGCAGGCAGAAGCGGAACCCTTTGAGGTTAGACCAGGTACGCGAACCAGCTTCTAATGACAGCTCACCGTTGGGTAAACTTGTTCAGGCCGAAGAGCTGGATGAAATACTAAATGCAATTGGTCAATTGAATAAAGTGCCGCGCGAGGCCTTTGTAATGCGATACATTCAAGAGGAACCTTACGATTATATTGCCGAACAATTAGACAAGACAACTCATCACGTCCGAGCTTTGTGCTCGAGGGCCTTAAATCATCTTCGGGACGTACTTGGGTCTAACCAGCATAAATCTTCCGGAAAGGAGACGCATAATGTCAAAGATTGATGAAAACCAAATTCACCGTCAGTTGAAAGCCCTCTCGCAGATTGAGCCGGGTTCAGAGGCCACCAACCGCGCCATACAACGAGTTCGGGGAACTCTGATAAACGAAAAAAACCGACAAAGTTCAGGCATGAGAATACGGCGAAAAATTTTCAAAAGCCCAATAGCAAAGTTTGCCGCCGCAGCGGTATTGCTGATTGCTGTGGGATACGCCACCGGTCGGCTTTCCGCCCCTGAGCCGCTTGACGTGGAAGAGCTTAAAGCCGCTCTGGAAATCTCGCTGAAATCTTCTCTGGAACCGGCCATTCGGCATGACCTGCTTGAGGAAATGAACGAGCGCTGGCAGTCGGCCTTTGCAGCCGGCTGTGCTCAGCTTAAAGAAGAGCTTCAACGGCAGGTTCGCCGCGACCTTACTGAGTTCGCCGCCCAGACTTTAGCTGCATCCGGCAGCCTGACGAATCAACGTCTAATGGAACTTATTCAGTTAATTGAGGCCACTCGCAGGCGGGAGCGTC
>JAUWBX010000457.1 GCA_030609625.1 Phycisphaerae bacterium | reverse complement strand
GCAAAAGCGGCGTTATACTTTTTGTTATCACATTAAAATAAATATCGCCGGGTTCTACGTCTTCGACGTAAACATTCTTAAAAAATCGTTCAGGGTCGTCAATCTGGTAGGTTAGCTGCCACTTGTAATGAACGATGTTGTAGTCGTTTCCGCCCGAACCGGATATAGTCTCATCCTGTTCTTCACTTCGAGTAATACAATAACCGTCTTTTACAGGGTCTAACGTGTCCAGGAACCGGGTCTTTTTAAGAGAAGATTCGCTGAGCATATCTTCTTTTGTCTGGTAATACCAGAATGACCTCGTGAGCAAATCTACTTTTTTTTCCACGGGGATTTTTACCATTGTATCTATGGGGTACGGGAACACCCAATACGGCCAGGTCCTGGGTTTGAGAACTCTCTTTTCGCCCACGCCGCGAATCTTTCCGAATCGCAAAACAAGGGCCTGCTCGTCAGAACCGACTGTCTTAAAGCCGGAGGCCAGAAAAGCAAGGATAAGCACTGCCATTATCACTTTCAGAATAACGAAACTGATTCTCAGGGCATCCGATAGTGACTTACCGGCAGCGTCAAGGTCTTCTATCCCGGATGTGCCCGGGGCCTGTGGCTCCAAATCCTTATTATTTTGTTTGTTTTCTTTTGCCATATTCTTGCGCAACGTTTATTTCTTTTGACACAATATTTTTAACGCCCTTCCTGGCTTTTCGGTTCGAGGGACGGGATATTCTTCAACAGTGTGAAAGGCTCCGAGTCAGCAGGTATAACGATTGTTGAACGTTCCTTTAATATTTTCTCTAAGCTTTCGATATTCCGCAGAAACATCGCGAGTTCAGGGTCTTCTTCCAGCATTTTATAATGTTTCGCAGCTTCAGCGTCGCCCTGACCTCGGATGACCTTAGCTCTTGCCTCCGCCGTAGCGAGCAGCTCCTTCGCTTTATAATTAGCATCAGCTCTTATCTTGGTTGCTTCGGCCTCTCCACGGGCGATAGTGGCTTCGGTCCTCCGCTTCCTGTCGGTCTTCATTCGCTCAAACACATCTTTGCTGACATCCTTACTGACCTTTAGCTGCTTGATGCCGAGTGCCTTTATTTCAATCCCGTATTCGTCGCTGAGGGTTTGTTCAAGGTCGGCGAGCATTTCCGCTTCAATTTGGTTAAATTTTATTTCCTCCGAGTCGCTGTTTACAAATTCACCGAAGGAATGCTGGCCGATGACTCTGTTTTGAGTGTCGGTAATCTGGCTGTAGAGTTTAGTTTCTGCCTGCTTGACAGTCCCAACCGCATTTAGGAATTTCAAAGGCTCGGCAATCCTCCATACCACATAAGTATTTACGATAATCGGCACAGCACCTTTGGTCGTTGTCTCGCCGAGGTCGGCCTCAAAAACCTGCATCCGAGAGTCAAATATTTCTTTGGTCTGGATAGGGGCCGGCCATTTGAAATACCAACCAGGCTTGGTGATTTCTCTGGTGGTGTAAATTTTCAGCCTGCCTTCTTCTTTCTTAATTGGGTACTTCTTTAATTCATCAGTTATGAGCCATGTAACGCCCGCCTGTTCAACGGAGACGGTGACATCCTGCAATAGTGAAGCCCCGTTTCCTTCAAACTCTTGTCGTAGCCCTTCCGAGATGATGCCATTATCTAAATCACCTTGGAACTCCAGCCCAACGCTAAACAAAAACTTAGTGGCGTCTCCAAAGGTCATTACGAGAGCAGATTCTGTTTCTCGTACCTGGAAAGAGGTAAGATACAAACCCATAACCACGGCTATTAATGCGATAAAAATTGTGATGGCTATATTTTTCATTTTTCGCTGCTTTCCTCAAAGCCACTTATGTCATATATACTTGGCGTTAGTTTTTCCTGAACGTCAATTATGAATACCTGTGTATCGTTCGGGTCGGCGACCACGACATATTTTCGTATATTCTTCAGGGCATCCTCGAGGACAGTTAATCTAAGCTGGCGTTTGTAAATCTCTTTCGCCGACCTGTATGCTTTAAGCTGACTGGCAAAGCGTTCACCGGTTGCTTTTGCAAGTGTGGCTTTTTCAAAGGCATAGCTTTGTGATTCTCTCAGGACCCTGATGATATCGCCCTTGGCTTTTTCAAGGGCTGTATCCAGCTCATTACCAAGCTTTTCCACATCTTCTACGTTGTTTGTGTTTTCGGCCTGCTGATATTTTGCCGCGAGGCTGTAAAGCTCATCGGCAGCTTCCACTGAACCTGCAAGTGTGCTCAAGCTCTTGTTTATCTCTGCCTGGGCTTGGAGGATAAGTGCCTGTTCCTTTTGGACGGCGCCGACAACTGCCTGATAATCCGCTGCTACTTCAGGCGGCGGGTGAATGCCCTGAAGGCCCAGAAATACGATTTCAACACCCAGCCCCGCTTCGTTTGCAGCGTTCTGAACATTCTCAGTTAAAACCCTCTTGGCGTCTGCCCTGCCTGCTCCAAACAGACTTTGCTCAAGGTCGGCCTCATCATCAACTCCTATCTTGGCGCTGGCGGCGAATTTGGTCAGTTCGCGATAACAAATGGCCTCGAGCCGTTTTTCCGGTTCGTTATGATTATAGATAAAAGAATATAAATCCCTCACCTTGTATTGAACAGGAACAGCAGCCATAACAAGGCTCATCGGCACGGCTGATTCGTCGGATACGGCACTTGTTTGTTTGCTGGCCACGAGCAATTGATATTCTTTTTCATAGTGCTCCCTGCCCCACAATAATGGGCCATAGCCCACTTTATCAGTGTCCTTTCTCGGTTTGGGTACAAAGCCGATGTTAAGCTCCATAACTTTCTTGGTCGGGTAC
>JAUWBX010000032.1 GCA_030609625.1 Phycisphaerae bacterium | reverse complement strand
GAGCCATTTGGACGGAACGCCGATTTTCCGAAGCCCGTGGACGAGTTTCGGAACGCTCCGCGGCAGAGAAACCTCCGCCCACGGCAGGCCAAAGCCAAGCGTATCACAAAGCCGAATCTTGACCGGCTTATCGTATTCTTCGGAAAGTTTCATCAGCTCAGCGGCAAACGGCAGAACAAAACCTTTATAATCAGCTCGCGTTATATCCTCAAAGTGACAACGCGGAGTAACGCCGCTGTCTAACGCCGCTTTGACAATATCAAGATACGCGGTCATCGCCTGTGCCCGTGTCTTTCGCAGCTTCAGGAATATATGATAGTCGCTTGCCGAGGTCAGAATGCCCGTTTCGTCAAGTCCCATTTGTGAGACCAATTTAAAATCAGCGGCCACAGCCCTTATCCACCCTGTTATCTCGGGAAACTTGTAACCTCGCTCTTTGCACAGCTCTATCGCTTCTCTGTCACGATTCGAATATAGAAAGAACTCACACTGGCGAATCAGGCCTGTCCCGCCGTCTATCTCGTGCAGCAAGTCGTAAATCTTGAGGATTTGCTCCGGCTTATAAGGCGGCCGTGCCTGCTGACCGTCACGGAACGTCGTATCGGTTATCCATATCTTCTCCGGTATATCATACTTAACCTTCTGCTTATCGAAGATTACCCTGGGAAATTCAGTATATGGAAACATCTGACGATACAGATTGGGTTTTCCTACATCCACAAGCTTAAAGTTCTTATTGGTCATCATCTATCTCCATCAAGAGTTCAAAGTGCCTAAAGTGAGCTAAAATGCCTAAAGTTATTAGAATTAAGTGTGTTAGATTTTAGTTACTTTGGTTCACTTTCTATTTCCTTTGTTTATTAGAACGAGATACGAACAATAGCCGAGGTGGGATTCGAACCCACACGCCCATAACGGGCAGGGGATTTTAAGTCCCCAGCGTCTGCCATTCCGCCACTCGGCCGGACTAATCTAACATCCTGGCTTCTAATAGCTTGCGACTTTCATATATTTCAGGGGCGAATCATCTGTCCGCGATCAGCCGTACAACTCATTGCACCTTGCGTCCAGACCCCATACGCAACGATCATTCCCAACCATTCTAAGCGAGAATCCTCCATACATCAAAACAAATTTCGCCCGCGGCCCGTGGTCGAAGGCTTGCGGGTTCTTCTAAAGTTAGCTACAATTACAGGAATGGACAGTTGAATGGCGAATACGGCTTTCTCGCTCTAATAGGTTGGCTCGGTTATATAGAGGAAATACTCATGGACTATTTGGGCTATGTAGCTGCGTGCATAGTCGGTTTGGGTTTAGGGCTTCATTTTGGGCGCCTGCTTACCGCGATCATAGCTTACTGGGAAAGTACGGGGGCTGCTGCAAAAGCGTATAGATAGGTAATCGGTTTCTCGCTGGGCAGTGGGGGCGGAGTAGTGATATTTCGACTATTTTCGGGTTCCCATGTGACGTTCTATCTAATAGGCTTGGGGCTCGGTATGGTCACTGCCTTTGTTTGGCCCCGGATACCTGCCCGCTACACTCTTGAGAATATCACCCTGATCACCCGAATGAGCGAGGCGTTGCGAGTCAATGTTCCGAAGATTAGAGAGCGAGCCCTTTTGATCCTCGCGGCACTGACTCCTCCGAAATCCATCTCACGCGAAGAGCGGATTAGTAAGAAAGAACTGGCCGAAAAATTGGAAGAGGCTGCTGATGCTTTTCAAGGCGAGGAAGGTCGGTGTGCTGACGGGAGTAACGGCCAAAGATGACCCCTAAGAATAGCTATAGACGTTGGCCTCCTGCGGACGGCAGGAAATTCATCCATAGTGATTTGTTCGGAAGAATGCTTGTTGGTCTTGTCTCTGAACTTGCTAAGAGTTATCCGAACATGGATTTCACAGATGCTGTGGCGAACGTGTTCACATGGTTCGATAGGAAACTCTCACGCAATCGCCGCTTTATCAACCCGCGAAGATTTCCTACAGTCGCTTCCTTCGTAGCATATTTGAGGCAGGCAGTGTGGAATGCAGCCCGCTTAACGGAAAGAGAAAGGCGGCGTGACAAGCGCATTGAAGCCCCCAGAGACGACCGACCCATTGTTATCCACGAAATGACCCCAGAAGAAAGGGCAGAGTTACTCGAAGTCGTCGAGGCCCTTCCCGAACCACACAAGACAGTATTTTACCGATTTTTCTTCGACGAGGAGGACTTGTCTATGCTTGCCAGTACATACAGCCTATCGGAGGAACAGGTCCGCCGAGTGTATGAGGAGGCAGTCGACATGCTGGCTGAGCAAACGTCTTCCTGACCGGATCACCTCTAATGGTGAGACGTAACAAGTTGCTCTTTGAGCCTAAAAACCTTATTGAGTACTCGGGCTCGCTTGACGAAAACAGGGTCTTTACTGTTTTCCTCTAGGAATTTCTTAACTGTTTCCGCATTAGGATTGCGGTATTGATGAAGTAGATTTGTATATTGTATAATCAAAGGCTGTGCCATGATAATTTCCCCTTTCTATCGAAATTCTATAATTAGCCCTTCGTTGCGTGGCAAACTATTTCGCTGAAGCACACACAATGGCTTCTAAATATCACCCTTTCTATAATCTAAGTGCGCAAGAGTTGTAAGTTCTTTTCAAGAAGGAACTTAAAAGCGAAAATGCCCGGCCTCTCTGGCTAATGTTAAAATAACCTCTCTTGTGCCCTCTGAAAGCCTCGGCCAAGCCCTAATAAGCTACATCAGTTCGGGATGTTCCTCAACAATCTGCGCCAAGCAGCATAATTACTCCTTGTTGACGCCATTCAGGACCAAATTTATCCGGTCTCCATTTGAACTCCACTCACGGCGAATTTTGAGCGACCTAACCCAACCTAAAATGGTATTCTTGACTACAAAAACGCAGTTTTTGGTATGTTTTATGAGTTGAATCCGCTATGGGTTTTATTGCAGCTTTAAGTGGCTTTGACGAAGGATGGTTAAAATATGAGCTTTTGAAAAAATTAGTGAGGAAGTTTTTTGAAGATGGGTCGAATTCTGAATCGAGAAAGAAAATCGGCTATTCGCCGCCGTACCTGGGCCAGATGAATTTGTCGGCCAAGTGCTTTTAGCTGTGGGTCGTCACCTGCTAATGAACATGCCTTCTTAATGCTCTCCGCAGCGTCGGCCAATCTGCCCATTGTCAGGTAAACAAAAGCCGAATCTCTTAAAGTGGGAATATGCTCACTTCTGATATCGACCGCATGGGCAAAAAATTCCGCAGCATCCCCAAACTCCCCTTTTATAGCCCTGACAGCGCCAAGATAGTAATAGGCATCCACATTAGCACAATCGATATCGACAGCCCGCAGCAGACAATGCGTCGCATAATCAAACTCACCAATTCTCAAAAACATCGACCCCATGGAAACCAGGATTTCCACATCCTCTGGACAAGTTTCCAGCTCCGAAACCAGATAAGCCCTTGCTTTTGTTTCTTGCTCTTTCATCAACGCATACTGGGCCAGCCTGTAGCAAGGCCCTGCAAGTGTATTGTCCTTTTGAAGTGCCTGACTGAATAGTTCGGTCGCCCGCTCATAATCGCGGTTGCTAAAAGCAATCTCTCCGAGATAAAACAAGGCGGCAGCAAAATCCGGCTCAAGCTCAAGTATTCTGTTAAACTTTTCCTTTGCCGATTCGATATCGCCGGTCTCGAGCAGGAACAATCCGAAATCGAAAATAACATCGATATCGCCCGGGTTGATACGAAGCTCCGTCAGGAAATGCTCCCGGCTGCGTTCAGTCTGGCCGTCCGACCAATAAGCCTGAGCGATTCGGTAGTTGATTTGTGGATGACTCGGCTCAAGCTCGGCAGTTCGCAGCCAGCAGCGAATAGCTTTTTTATACTGGCCCCGGGCAAAAAGACTGTTGCCGATATTATAATAACACAACGCACAATACGGTTTTATCTGCTGGGCCAAGTAAAACATCTGCTCGGCTAAATCGTGCAGACCCATTTCCGTATAGGTTATTATCCGATTGCAGTAGCACGGCTCGAACCCGGGGTCAAATTCCTGGATACGCTCAAAGGTATCAATAGCCAGGTCATATTGGCACGTGCGGGTATAATCGACCGCCAGCGAATTTAATATCTCTAAATCGTTTGGGTTCAACTGCAGGGCGGTTTCATATTCGCCTATCGCATCATCAAACCGATTTATAGAATCCAGCGTCAGGGCCTTGTTGAAATGCCACGAGCCGTTGGAAGGATTTATCTCAATCGCCGTCTCCAGCTCATCGAGGGCCTGTGGCATTTTGCCGTCTTCATAAAGCTCGAAAGCCCTCCGCGCCTTCCGCTCGGCTTTGTCATAGGAGCTAAATTCCATATTTTCAAAAAGCATAATCACACCTTGCCCTGTTTAACCCCCGATGGTTAAGTGTTCATCCAGCGTGGTTATCGCCCACAAAATACACTCAGGTTAGCGGTTTTTTGTCGGCTTAAGACCTTTTTGTCTTCAGTAAAATTTTGCTGGAAATTCGGCGTATAAGCTCTTATAATTGCACAGCTTAGCTTCTGAGGCCAAAATGGTATTAATCGCAGCTCTTCTGGTATTGAGTTGTTTTTCTGGAAACCAGCCGACGAAAGTCTTATAATGTATAGCTGTTAGGGTCCTCGCTTTGCGGGGTTGCCGGGCGGGCCGTAACTACGCGTGAATCGAGTCAGGTACACATAGATATAATTGGAGTCTTGATATAATTTGGAGAAGTGAAGTTATGATTAAAGAAATAAAAGGCCGGGTAACAGCCGGCAAGGGCAATTACGCTATTGTAGTCAGCAGGTTTAATGAGTTCATAACCTCAAAACTGCTTGCCGGCGCGATAGACTGTCTCCAGCGTCATGGTGCCGCCGATGAACAGATATCCGCAGTCTGGGTGCCTGGTGCCTGTGAAATTACTCAGGCTTCGAAAAAGCTCGCCAACAGCGGCAAATACGTCGCGGTCCTCTGCCTCGGCGCGGTCATACGAGGCCAAACCGCCCATTATGATTATATCTGTCAGCAGGTAACCCGCGGTATCGGACAAATCAACTACGATTCACCCACCCCCACCGTATTTGGCGGCCTGACCTGCGATACACTCGAGCAGGCAGTTGAAAGAGCCGGGACGAAAATGGGCAACGCCGGTACAGACGCAGCACAAACAGCTATGGAAATGGTCAACGTGATGGAACAATTAAGTTGATAGTTATGAGTTCGTAGTTCATAGACTACGAACTACGATGAATATGGACAGAAGAACAAGGGCCAGAGAGTTGACAATGCAGGCGTTGTATCAGCTCGATGTGCAGGGCCCGGACCTATTCGAGCTTTTAGACCGGTTCTTCAGAGAAGCAGATGAAGACGATTTTGTACGCAAACTTGCCTCGGATTGGACAAAAGGAACGTGGGAAAATTTGGAACAGTGCGACGAGCCGATAATTGCTTCGACTATAAAGTGGCAATTCACAAGACTCTCGCCTGTTGACAAAAGCATCTTGAGATTGTCGGTTTATCAGTTGAAATTCTGTCCTGATATCCCGCCCAAAGTTGTGATAAATGAGGCCATCGAGCTTGCCAAAAAGTTCAGCACCGATAAGTCGCCGGCCTTTGTTAATGGCGTGCTCGATGCCATCCTGAAGAAACTAAAGTGACTAAAGTGTAAAGTGCCTAAAGTGAGCTAAAGTGAACTAAAGTGAGCTAAAGTTAAAAAATACTCTATAACTTTAGGCCATTTAGTTCTTTCCTATGAGAACCATAGCAGTATTAAACCAGAAAGGTGGGGTGGGAAAAACCACAACGGTGGTCAATATCGCAGCAGCTCTTGCCGCTGCCGGCTCGAGGGTGGTCGTTATTGACTTTGACCCTCAGGCGCATCTGACAATCCACCTCGGCCTTGAGCCGCAAATTGTCCAGTTTGGCTCTTATAAGGTCCTGACCCAGTCCGCTGAATTTGAAAAGCAAATTCTGCTCATGAGGCCGAATCTTTGGCTGCTGCCCGCAAATATCAACCTCGTCGGCGCCGAAAGCGAGCTGGTAAGCGTAGTCGGCAGAGAAACCATCCTGAGAGAGGCCTTTCAATCAAGCCGGGATAAATTCGATTATTGCCTTATCGACTGCGCCCCTTCACTTGGACTGCTTACCCTCAACGCCCTCGCTGCCGCCGATGATGTCCTTATCCCGCTTCAGCCGCATTTCCTGGCACTGCGGGGATTTGGAAAACTGCTGCAGACCGTCGAGCTTGTAAACAAAAGAATCAACCCAAATCTGAAAGTCAAATGGATTTTGCTGTGCATGTTCGATGGCAGGGCCTCTCTTCCAAATGAAGTCAGGGCCGACGTCGAGCAATTCCTCGACAAGGCGCATGGGACCAACTGCCCCTGGGCGCAGGCCCAGGTCTTGCCGGTTTACGTCCGAAGAAATATCAAGCTCGCCGAGGCACCCAGCTATGGCAAAACAATTTTCGAGTACGAGCAAAATTGCCACGGTGCAGAAGACTACAGAAAGGTAGCCGAGTTCATACATGCCCAATTCCAGCCATCGACACCTCCAGATGCACAGCCTGTTACTATCAGTGAAATTCAAGACCAGCCTTCGGCTCCCTCTGCACCGTCACTACTGCCTGATTCGCAGGTGCCACCACAACCGAGCACGCAACCTGCCGGCGTAGATGAAAATCAGACCCAGCCTCCAATCGAAATCAAATCAATCCCACAATCTGATTCAGAAACACAATCCTCAGAATTGACACAAACAAAGACTGACCAGCCAGATACTAATTAGTATTTGTCGCGGAAAACAAAAACTAACGATGTCACCCCTGCCCCTGCCTCCGCAGGGGTAAACTTGTCCCCGCGAAAGCGGGGAGCAGGGGTCCAGAGCGAAAAAGCTGGATTCCCGCTTTCGCGGGAATGACAAATATTGTTTCCGCAACAGTCCGTAGTCCCGAAAGGGACGCCTTGCGGCGGACACCTAACGATGGAACTAATTAGACACAAAACCATCTTTGCTTAATTTTATTTTTTCTTATCCAAAAGTCCCCGTCCTCGCATCCAATCTTCACATCGGACCGGCCAGCTTGATTCGGCTGTATTCTGTTTGCCGAGGCCAAAACCGTGGCTGCCCTTTTCGTAGATGTGCATCTCAACCGGGACCTTGGCCTTCCGCAGAGCAAGGTAAAAATAGATACTGTTCTCCGGCGGCACGCCCTTATCATCGTTGGCATGGACCAAAAACGTAGGCGGGGTTTCCGGCGTAACCTGTCTTTCGTTGGATAGATTCTCAACAAGCTCTTTGTCGGGATTGTTACCCAACAAATTACGCCTGGAGCCGCTGTGAGCGCACCATTCGGTAAATGAAATGACCGGATACATAAGTATCATAAAATCAGGCCTGCAACTGATTTTATCAATTGGGTCTTTTGCTTCGCTGTAACGCTTTTGAAAATGCGTACCTGCACTCGACGCGAGGTGTCCCCCCGCTGAAAAGCCGAGAATCCCGATACGACCGGGGTTGATGTTCCACTCTTTAGCCCGGCTGCGCACTATTCTGACTGCTCGCTGGGCATCTTGTAACGGCGCCGGTACTTGAGGATAAAACCGGCGACACCGAACGAATTGAGCCACTGTGCAATTTGGTGTCCCTCATGGTCCATAGCCAGATGTCCGTAACCACCGCCGGGACAAATAACCACAGCGGCTCCCGTCGCCTTTTCCCTTGGTGTCAGGTAAATCGTCAGCGTAGGTTTGTCGCCGTCCTCATCGCCTTTTGCACCCGGGGCACCATCCGCCCAGAGCGGCTCGACTTTATACAAAGTCACTGCCTTTCCGTCCGGGGCCGTTACTGTTAATATTATCGCAGTGACAACACAGACAAAAGCAATTCTAAAATCCCGATTCATTTTTCTCACTCCTTACTGCGGGTTCTTATACCCTTCAGGGTAGTAAATTCCCGCGTGTAAAATCATAAACTATTATTGTAAAGCTGCTTACCCGCGCACAAACGGGAATTTTCAATCGAGAGCACTATAAACAAAAAATATTTGCATTGTTTTTGGACAGGTTTTAGTGTAACCTGTGTCCGGCGAATTAGGTAGCAAAAATTTTATAAACCATTATCAGGAGGTCGCCATGTATTACTTAACTAAATGTAAATCTAAATGCGTCAGTTTTATCACGCTGATATTACTTATTTGGGTATCAGGTATTCCTGTTACGGAAGCGCAAAAATCAAACGCACTGAAACTTACAACACCTAAAGGCGTCAGACTGCTGAAGAACAAAAGTTTTGATGACAGCAAACAGGCACGAAAAGAAATCCTTGAATTGTACAAGGATTTGCGACTCACGGATGTGCTTGATGGTATGGATTTGATTGGCCTGCAGGATATCGGTTTAATGGACAAGAATATCCGGTCCCTGTGGCGGGATGTAGAAAAATTTTCTCACAGAGTAATAGGATTTGCCATTACCGTTCGCCATGTGCCTACCGACGTTAGAGTCGGACAAAACTCGTTTCCGAACCTTGAAGGATTTAAGAGATTCAAATCTCAGCAATATAAAAGAGCCCCTGATGCCTGGCTTGGGACGGCAAAGCCCGGAGACATCGTCGTTATCGATGCCGGTGGAATCCCCGAATGTGGTTTTATCGGCTCTAATAATAGTCTCGGCTGGGCGGAAAAAGGTGTCGTAGGAGTCGTAACAAACGGTGGTGCACGGGACACCGATGAGATTGTTAAGGTCAAGAAGATTTCGGTCTATTGTAAAAACGGGTACAGCACCCGCGGAGTTCGACCCGGAAGACTCATTGCCGAATCCTACAACTTTCCCATTAATTGTGCCGGTGTCCTTGTTTACCCCGGCGATTTAGTAGTAGCCGATGGTGATGGGGTGCTGGTTGTGCCCAGAGAACATGCGCTCAGAGTGGGAAAACTCGCCCGGGAAATTAACATCGGTGACGAAAAAAGCCGTGCTAAAAGATTCGAACGACTTGGCATACCACCTGACGAGACGGTAATAGTAGAATAGACTTTTCGTCAAATCAAACGTTGCGGGTTTTGCAATTCATCCGTAATGAAATTTAAAAACTCAGCCGCATAAACTTCGGTTATAACTCTTCGGTCAACAGCAAGAGACAGGCTGGTTATTTTTCGAACTATTATTTTATCATTTTCGCCCCGATACATCGGGGTGGGAATGACATTACCTACAGCTAATATAGTGCTGGTCGGCGGCGGTACGATTCCCAAAAAAGAATCAATGCCATACGCACCAAGATTGCTCAACGCTATTGTTTCGCCTTCTATATCCTCAAGCCTCAATTGATTATCACGTGCTTTATTGCTCAGCGATGCCTCCTCACGGGCAATTTCCGGTAATGTTTTTTCGCCGGCATCTTTCACCACCGGCACAACAAGGCCTTGCGGAGCATTAACCGCAAAGCCAACATTCACACGTTCGGCTACCCTTATATTGTCACCATCAAACTTACCTACCGCGAGAGGATACTTTTGCACCGCCAGGCCCAGAGCACGAATATAGAAGGCGTTCGTTGTTATTTTGACGCCCAGCGACTTTCTGAGTTTGGGCCGAATGGCCATAAGGTCGGTAATATCCGCCTTCGACCCAACGTAAAAACAGGGCTTGCTCAGCTTGGACTTTAACATCCTTTCGCCGATGAGCTTCTGGATTCTGGTCAGTGGGATATGCTTTTTTGTCGGATTATCCAAAGACGCCTCTACAGAACATTCCGACCCGCCGGCGGCGGGTCGGAATCAGAACCCAACTTTGCCGGGTCGAATTCCGGATTTCGAGATTGCCAAAAAATTGGGCGATACTGGATTCGAACCAGTGACCTCACGGGTGTGATCCGTGCGCTCTAACCAACTGAGCTAATCGCCCCGTTAATTTTCGACGGGGATTATAAATCGCAAATCGCAAATCGTCAATTCATT
>JAUWBX010000386.1 GCA_030609625.1 Phycisphaerae bacterium | reverse complement strand
ATGTGCTGTACGCTACAGCGTTCAATGGATATATGAGGGCGCTTCTACTGGGGGCGGGGGAACCAAACACGGAAAATTGGAACCCTCGGAAGCTGGACAAGGTCTTTGAAGAGTGCAGAACATATCTTGATGGTGGTCTTGCGTCCATTGCATATTTACGAATGGCTCAGGCGAAGTTGAAGCTCGGCGATAAAATAACCGCTGTAGAATATTGCCAAAAAGCTGTTGATAAAGCGGGGGAAAATGAAACGCTCGCCTCTGAGGTCCTGCGGAGAATGTTCCTGATGCTTGGGCCTGATGAAGTTTTGAAGTATTGCAGGCAAAAGCTCGAAACCAACCCTGATTCAATTACTGCCAATTTTGCTATGTTTAATTTGGCAAAGATTAACAACGACTACGACAAGGCAATGGATTATATTGACAAATGCATCGAGCTGACTGACCCGGACAGCCTGCGCAGAGTCGATTATAAAATGAAAAAAACCGACATTTTAACCCTCGCCTACGAGAAAAACTCCGATAAAAGTTATCTCAGGACTGCTATCACAGTTTACGAAAGTTTGCTCACTAAAATGCCGAATAATACCATTATTCTGAACAATTTAGCGTATTGGCTTTCTGAAAGTAATGAAAGGCTCCCGGAAGCTATTCGATACGCCAAGCGTGCACTTGACGCAAAGCCGAATAACCCCGGATTCCTGGATACTTATGCGTATGTGCTGCATAAACAAGGTAAAAATTCGCAGGCCGCCGAATTTGTGGCGGCCGCGTTGCAACAGTATCAGCAGAATAATATTCTCGTACCTGCGGAGGTGTACGAGCATAAAGGGATGATAAAAGAAGAGCTCGGAGCAAAAGATGAGGCACTCGCTGCTTATAGACAGGCGTTGGAAGTGGGAGCGGATAGATTGTCGCAGAAAGCTAAGCAGCGAATAAACAAGGCTATTGAGCGGCTTTCGCCGTGATGCCTTGCGTAATTGGTTATCAGGAAAGTGCCTAAAGTGAGCTAAAGTGAGCTAAAGTTAAAAGAAACGAATATTGAGTCTGGTCTAAAAAGCCCAATTATATGAATTACAGCGAAATTAAGAGCCTCTCTTGGCTCAATAACGCCGATTTAAAGCGACAGTTTTGCCGCAAAACACCTTTTTAGAGCAGACTCAATATTGAATATCCAACAAGGAATATCGAATGTCGAAGTGAACGCAGTTTTCGTTTGAGGTTGTCGATGCTCGTATCGATGCTCGCCCTGGAAACTTGAAGCTCGTATTTGCCGAGTTTCCAGCTTCGAGCTTCCAGTTTCGATACCAGTTTCGACAAGGACAAACAAGCTTCTACAACTGGGTAACTTTAGTTCACTTTAGGCACTTTAGCTCACTTTAGGCACTTTCTAACTGAGTAGAACAGGATGGCTGAAGAAAGACCAATAGCAGGGACCCCGCAAGGCGGGAACCCATCAAATAGAATAACAAGGCCGGCTGGGCCAAGGCCCCCGGCGGCTGTCTCGATGACACCGAAAGAGGCTTTCGGAATATTGCGCAGGCACATATTGCTGATAATTGTTCTGACTATATTGGGCTCGACAGCCGGCGGCGGCGGCTGGTATCTCTTCAAGAAATATCTTCCAAAATATACCGCCACAACCTATATTGAGGTCCTTCCACCGATAGAAAAAGACCCTATGGACATCGCTGCACCTCAGGTGCAGAAGGATATTCTATACGGTCATCGTCAGTCAATAGTTGGTCTTATAAAACAGCAGAGCACTTTGCAGGATTTGCTTGAGAGCGACGTAGTTAGAGATACCATGTGGTTTGAACGCAGAGACGGGGACATTAGAAAAGCCGTTAAGTATTTGGATAAACATTTTCGTGCTTACGCTCACAGAGATGCTAAGTTTGTAGAGGTTTCGATGACCTGCCGCGACGCCAGAGAAGCAGCAGACATAGTTAACGAAATAGTGCGTTTGTTTATTAATACACAGAGAACTACGGAAAGAAAAGAGGTAAGCGACAGGCTTGTAGAGATCGAAAAGCGGCGAGAAGGTGTGGAGCAGGAGCTGCGTCTTGCCGAGAAAGGGTTGGAAGATGTCCGCGAGAGATGGGGCATAACTGACCTTGCTATGCCTGTGGGGCGTAACTTCCAGCACACAATAACTCTAAAGTTGAATAATTTGGAGCTTGAGAAAGACGGCCTTGAATTAGCTATAAGGCAGATTAGTGCCGACATATCAAATCTTAAAGATTTGGCGACAGGCCCTATTACTGTGCAGATTGAATATGCGATAGAGAGAGACTCCGTTATGGTTACACTTGCTCAGCAGCTTGTCTTTCTGGAGGCCCAGCTCTCGGGCGCACTTACAAAGTTTGGTGAAAATCACAGAGTTGTGCTCCGAACAAGGGAGCAGATAAACGAAATCAGAAAAAGAAGAAAGCTCAGAAAAGTCGAAATTGCAAATCAGACCCGCAGGGCGAATCTCAAAAATGCACGCGATGGTTTGCATGTATTGCAGGAAAGGTTCGAGCAGTTGGAAATACTGCGACAGGAAACGGAGGCGAAGAAAGAAGAGCTTGATTTAGCCCGTGTCCAGTATGAGCAGCGGCTGAAGACAAGAGATGAGAGAATCACAATGCTCGACTTAATCAAAGAGCAGGTCGAGAAATTGAAGATGGTACACGATGCCCCGGAGACACCTAAAGTGCAGGCTGTTGGAATTGCTCCGATACCGCTGGAAATGGTGTTTTCCCGCCAGTGGTACCTTTGGTTCCCTGGTGGAACAATGTTGGGCTTTATGTTTAGTATAGCTCTTGCTTTCCTTGTTGAGCTGACTAACGACCTGGTGCGTACGCCCAGTGACGTTGCCAAATTTCTGCATATTCCCCTTTTGGGTGTTATCCCGGATGCGTCCGAAGATAGTCAGGTTCGCCGCATTGAGCTTTGTCACGCTGTTCGGCTGGCGCCTTACTCTGTTATAAGCGAATCATACAGACGATGTCGGACGAACCTGAAGCTCTCCGGCACGGCGGACTCTTTGAAGACTTTGCTTGTCAGCAGTGGTATGGCGGGGGACGGCAAAACTTCCGTGGCGGTTAATCTTGCAACAACATTTGTTGCCGCGGATAAAAAAGTCCTGTTGATAGATGCCAATTTCAGACAGCCCGATTTACAAAGACTGTTTCCAAAGATACAAACCGATATGCTCGAAGATAAACTTGGAGCTGAGGGCTTTGATTTTGGATTGAGCAGTGTGCTGATGAACCAGTGCAGTTCCAAAGAAGCTGTAAGGCCTGGTGGCATAGAGGGCCTTGACATAATCGATTGTGGGCCGTTGCCTGCTAATCCGGCCGAACTGCTCGGCAGTCCTCGGATGGAAGAAATGCTTGACCGGCAACGTAAGAACTACGACCACATTATAATTGATGGGCCGCCTGTCCTGCTGGTAAGCGATGCCAAAGTGTTGGCCCGACTCGTTGATACGACAATCCTGATATTCAACGCTGCCGCCACAAGCAGGGGCGCTGCCCAGAGAACTATTCGCGAATTCAAAGAGGTAAACGCTAAA
>JAUWBX010000053.1 GCA_030609625.1 Phycisphaerae bacterium | reverse complement strand
ATTCGCCAGGGCTTGCATAAAAAACCGCTCATTTGCAAGGTTGACACGGATATGTTAAAACAGGTGGTATTGAACCTGTTTATTAACGCCCAGCAGGCTATGAGCGAGGGCGGAGACCTGATGATAAGAACAGACCGGCAACAAAATGATGCAATCATTCAAATCAACGATACCGGCAGCGGCATTGCTCCGGACAGATTGCCGCACATCTTCGATGCTTATTACTCGTCTCGGCCGCGGGGAAGCGGCCTAGGTCTGCCGACAGCAAAAAAGATTGTCGAGGCACATAATGGTACGATACAAGTTCACAGTGAGCCGGGCAAAGGGACATCATTCACTATAAGACTACCTATCCAGGCCTAATGAGGTATCAATTTGAAGCAAAAGGCAAATATAATCCTGGTTGTTGACGATGAGCGCGACCATGCGGATGGAATTGCCGAAGCGCTTGAAAAATTGTGTACAAAGGCAATCGCTGTCTATACCGGAAAAGACGCGCTGGAGATTGTGCGCAGCCGGCAGGTCGATGTCGTTGTTACCGATTTGAAATTGGGCGGTAACATCGACGGACTGGCCATACTCGAAGAAGTCAGGAAGCAAAATGACAAAACGGAAGTTATTTTAATAACCGCCTACGCGACCATCGAGACTTGTAAGGAAGCCATAAAGCGGGGGGCATACGATTATCTTGCCAAGCCGATTGACATTGGCCAGCTTCGCACACTTGTGGCCCAGGCCGCCCAAAAAGTCTCGGCTGCAACTCAACGACGAACACAAAAAACAGACAAAGGACAGTTCGAGTTTGAGGGTGTGTGGGGCAGGAATCCCCTGATTGAGGGTATATTCGAGACCCTGCGGCGCGTGGCGCCGACCAATATATCCGTCCTGATTGAAGGCCAATCCGGAACGGGCAAGGAGCTGTTGGCAAGAGCGATTCACTTCAATTCACTGCGCTGGGATAAATCTTTTAAGCCGGTAAACTGTGCCGGCCTGACCGAAACTTTATTAGAGAGCGAACTGTTCGGCCACACCAAAGGAGCCTTTACCGGCGCAGCCAATGACAGAAAGGGGCTGTTTGAGCTAACGGACAAAGGGACATTGTTTTTAGATGAAATCGGCGATATGTCAATGAGTTCCCAGGCCAAGCTGCTGCGCGTCATCGAGGATGGCATCGTTATTCCGGTCGGCTCGAACAAACAGACCGTGGTCGATGTCCGAATCATTAGCGCAACCAACCAGATTCTGACTAAGCTTATAGAAGAGAAAAAATTCAGACAGGATTTATACTTTAGAATCAAAGGCGTAAACATTTCTCTGCCGGCCCTGCGCGACAGGGCGGAAGATATACCCGAACTCATTGAGTATTTTATCAAAGAAGCCGCCGTAGAGGTCGGCTCCAAAGTTACAGGTATAACCGATGCCGCGCAGACAATCCTTTCAAGCTATGATTGGCCCGGCAACATTCGTCAGCTTCTAAACTGTATCAGGACAATGGTTGTAATGTGCGACCATAACAAACTCGATGTAGCCGACATTCCGCCTGAAATAGCACAGAGACGGCAATTAGCCCCGGCTACCGGCACGGCAACCGGTTTGGTAGGTCTGCCACTGGACGAACTTGAAAAGCAGGCCATTACAGATACATTGGCCAAAACAAAAGGCAACCGAGAAAAGGCTGCAAAAATCTTAGGCATCGGCGAAAGAACGCTATATAGAAAGATAAAGGAATATAATCTGTAGCCTGCCCTGAGCTTGTGCCCAAGGTGCGCAGCCGAAGGGAGATAAGAGATACGAAATTTTTGGCGGGAATTGAGGTTTTGGGGGGGTTAAATGCTGATTTTGCAGATTTTTTTCGTTTGTGCTTAGAAATACTCTTGCAGTAGCCTATTTTATCCGATATTTTAAATTGGGTGCAAAATAGAAAATAAAGTCAATATGCGCAAGAACTCTGCGAAATTCGCCTTTATATTATAAGGGGAAACAAATGTTAGTTGAATTTAGAGTAGGCAATTATAGATCTTTTCGCGAAGAACAGACGCTTAGTCTTGTTGCAAGCAAAGATACAGAACTGGACGATAATTGTGTGGAGCAGGGTAAATTGCGACTACTGAAAGCAACTGGTATCTACGGCCCAAATGCATCGGGAAAAAGCAATCTGATCAGGGCTTTTTCTACAATGCAGCAAATTATTACAAAACAAGCTGGACATGGAGAAAAACTACCTGTAACACCCTTTAAGTTGGATGATAAACACAGCAAGGAACCAAGTTCTTTTGAGGTTACCTTTTTCCACGGAGAAGTTCGTTACCAATATGGCTTTACTGCTACCACCGAGAGAATTTGTGACGAATGGCTTTATGCATATCCTAAAGGCCGGTCAAGAGACATAGCACAGACTTGGTTTGAAAGAAAGTTTGACAAGAAAACGGGCAAAACCGATTGGAATTTTGGCTCTTACCTAAAAGGAGAAAAAGAAAAGTTAAAAGATAGGGCCATAAATAACGTTTTACTTCTTTCTGCAGGGGCACAATGGAATAATAAACAATTAACTAATGTTTACGAATGGTTTTCAGAAAAAGTCCGAATTATTCGACCTTCAGAGCGAACACCAGCAATAACATTTGGAATGTTGACGGGAGACGAAAAAGATAAGGAATGGAAAGAAATCTCTTATGCTTATATAAATGAGATGATGCGGCGTGCTGATTTCGGAATACACGGGATAAATATTAGAAAAGAAGAGATTGACATTGAAGAATTCGAATTCCCACCAGATACGCCGGAAGAAATTCGCAATAAGATTTTGAAAGATTTAGCAATTAGAATAGAATTTATTCATCGAGCCGAACCAACCGGTAAAGATATACATTTTTCACCTCTCGAAGAATCAGACGGAACCAGACGCTTTTTTGAACTTGCAGGTCCTTGGTTATTAGCTATTCTTGAGGGAATGACCTTATTAGTTGATGAAATTGAAGCAAGTTTACATCCACATCTCGTTCAACAATTAATCAAATTTATTCAGAATACGGAGATTAGCGAAAGTGGAGCACAGTTAGTTTTCGCCACGCATGATACGACATTACTCGATCCTGAATTATTCAGACGAGATCAGATATGGTTTACCGAGAAGGATGAGCATAGCAGTACCCGTTTATCTCCGTTGTCAGATTACAAACCGAGGAAAGGTGAAGCAATGCAAAAGGGATATTTAGCCGGTAGGTACGGAGCCATCCCAATCATAAAGGCATTTGAACTGGATGGTTAGTAGAAAACAAAGAAATATAGATTACGAGCGTAAAGAAGCATCTAAGGAACCTCGCAAAAGTATCCTTATTGTTTGTGAGGGCAAAAAGACTGAGCCAATATATTTCAATGCATTAAAAGAAACATTGCGGCTGATAATGGTGGACGTTGAGATTGTTGGGGAAGGCGGTGCTCCTATTACTGTTGTGAATCGTGCAATTGCGAGGAGAGAAGAAAGAAAACAGATTGCAAGCAAGAGCCTGACAAAAACCGAATATGAAGTAATATATTGTGTGATTGATGTTGAAGCTCCTACACCACATGAATCCCTCGCAAACGCTGTAAGCAAGGCAAAAGATAATAAGTTGGAAGTTATTTTGAGCAATCCATGTTTTGAGTATTGGTATATATTGCACTTTAGGAAAACCAGTGCTCCTTTCAGTAGAAGCCGAGATGCCAAATCTGCATTAAGGCGAGAGCACTCTGCTTATAGTGAGAGCGATACCACAATATTCAATGTTGTTTATCCAAAAACCAGCGACGCAATCAGGCATTCCAAGGAGGTGTTGAACGAGCAGCATAATGACGCTGAAGATCTAAGAGACTGTAATCCATCAACGCACGTACACAAGATAGTCGAGTATCTACAGAATACGGCTCAACAGTAGAAAACATACTTATCTTATATATCACTGGTGGAAATTAGGGACAGCGAATTCCCCATGCCACCTTTGATCTGACCCCGAATTATGTACCAACCTTGATTAGAGAGTTATCCACGTTCTTTATCCTGCAATCCGCCAGGCGGAGCGGAGCGGAGCCTGGCGGATTGCAACTCGCCGCGAAGGCCGCAGGGGTCATATAACCCAACCCGCTATGAGGACGATGATTATTATATTCCAATCGCCAATTCTCCACAATAACCTTTGCCTCCTTCACTGAATAAAATACTTCACGATCCAAAACATCATCACGCAGCTTGCCGTTAAACGACTCAATGTAGCCGTTCTCCCACGGACTGCCGGGTGCAACGTACAATGTCTCAACGTGATTTCTTTTAAGCCATTTTTTAATCGCATCTGCAATAAACTCCGGCCCATTATCACTGCGGATAAACTTCGGCACTCCACGAACCATAAACAAATACTCCAATACTGAAATAACATCCTTCGCCCTAATCGATCGGCCAACCTCAATGGCAGGACTTTCACGCGTAAACTCATCCAGCACCGTCAGCAGCTTAAGCTTGCCGCCATCTTCTGTCTGGTCGCTCATAAAATCATAGGTCCATACGTGATTAGAATATTCGGCCTTTTTAACGGCACAACTATTCTCTGAAGTGCCCTTCGCCTTTTTGAATTTGCGTCTGTAAGGCACTTGTAAGCCCTCTTTCTGCCATATTCTCTGGATGCGTTTATGATTTACAATCCAGCCATCTTGTCTGAGCTTGGCCGTAATCATCCGGTAACCATACCGTTTATACTTTTTGGCAAGCTTGTTTACCTCTGTTGTCAAAGCCTTATCTTTACCTGGCTGCTTTGTTTTATAACGCTGCGTCATTCTGGGCTGACTGGTAACTTCACATGCCCGACGTTCGGAAACATCTATCTGCTCTTTTATGTACGTCACTACCTTTCGCTTCCGTGCCGGGCTCAGCAATTTCCCGAGAGAGCTTCTTTGAGAATCGCCTTATCAAGAGACAGATCTGCAACCAGCTTTTTAAGCCTGATATTTTCCTTCTGCAAGCTCTTGAGTTGTTTTACCTGGCCAAGCTTCATCTGCCCGTATTGCTTTCGCCAGTTGTAGTAAGTCGCATCGCTGATTTCAAGCTTCCTGCAAACCTGCTCGATGGTACTGCCTGAGACTATTGCTGCATCAGCCTCTCTTAGCTTTTTAACTATCTGTTCTGGTGTGTGAAATTTACGTTTCATTTGGGTATCCCTTTCATTAAAAACTACTGATTTTATCGGATACCCTCTAATCCACAATGGTACAGTTGTTGGGGGTCAGGCCACCTTAGCAAATCAAAAGTCGAAAAGGGGAATTAGGGGATAGGTGTATAGGGTTTAGGGCTTAGATTGCCGCGGCGGATTTAGTTCACTTTAGCTCACTCCTCACTAACGAGCATCCAGCATCTCACTTGATAAATCCGTGAAATTTATGCCATAGGTATCCATGGCGTTAAGATAGGTAATATTTTCCGTCAGTTTTCAACCAAAAACGCTGATACCTACGAGCAAAAATCAAATTTTTCAAAAATTTTTTAACTTACCTTGCCACATCGAGTTACGAGAATTCCGAATCGGGAATCGAGGACTTTTTTCGCATCAAATACGCAGGTAGCTCTAATTATAGAGGGAGTGTTTTTTCGCCTCTGGCAAAAAGCGGCCAAATACTAAGAGCTTATGGGGAATTAATAATCATGAGCATTGAGAATCCAACTTTAGCTCACTTTAGGCACCTTAGGCACTTTGTTCTCCTCTACACTTGTAGAGAACCCTCTACAAATCACCTATTTTTATGCAAAACAAACCCAATTTCCGAAAAAGTCAAATGAACGCAAATCTATATAATACAACGGATTATGAAAATTTTCTCCTGCTGGCCGGATATAAAAACAAACCCAAAACAAACCCAAACAAACCCAATCTGCAAAATGCCCAAATGAATATAAACTCAATTATAATAAAGGATTACAGAAAAAAAGATGATTTCGCAGTCCGAATAAACAAAGCCAATTCAAACCCAATTCAAACCCAATCAAACCCAATTTCCGTCAAGAAATGCCAAAAATGCCCTATCTACCTGCCTGCGATAGATTTATTTCAGCTTTATCAGCGCGACCCAGTCTTTATCGGTGTTTTTGGGTGGATTGCCAATGGCAACCGAGCCGGGGCCGGTTATCTCGGCTACGGTGCCTTTTTGCAGCTTGCCGCCGGTACGCGGGTTGTACCATTGTATAGAGAAGGTGTCGGAGTTATTGCCCAGGGCCAGACTCGTAGTGCCGCCGGCTGGCAGATATATAGCGTAGATTTGCCCGGGCCTGGCGAAGCAGTAATCATTCTTAGCGGTAGTCAATTTATCGTGGCCGGTCATTTCAGTAAAGGGCAGGTATCGGCGGAAAAAATCCAGGGCGTAGCGGGTCATATCCCACAAATGCTCTCGGCTGCGCCAATCCTCACAATTCAGGTCGTTGTGGGCGAATTTGTAGCCGAAGTACCATTCCACTCCGGCCCCGCCGGCCATCAGGTTGCCCCACAAATGTTTCTTACGTACTTCGTCGTGCCAGTAGTCGTCCTTGTCGGGCTTGGCGCCGGTGTGGGCCGGGCCAATCTCGTCCAGGCAAACAAACCACCGTCGGCCCGCAGAAGCGGAACGGTCGAGCCATTTGAGCGTCTGGACGTGCGTGTCGCTGGTTTGCAGCGATGGCCCATCAAAATATTCGTATCCCAACAGAGGATTATAGACCTCGTCGTACTTGCCCGGAAAAGTGTGGCAGACGATTGGATGCTCGTACGGGTCGAGGTCTTTTATATATCGGCAGAAGGCCTTTCGCTGGGCGTCGGTATTCGTGTTCTCCTCGCCGAGGTTCCAGGCTAAGGCAAGGTGATGAGCAAAGCGGGCAATCAGCTCGCGGTAATAGAGCTTACGCTGTGGGCCGAGTTCACCACCGTCGAGACCCTGGTCGTTTTCTGTTTCCTGGGTAATGATATGAAGCATCAGACCTGATTTGTCCATATGTGAGAAGACAATCTCCCACTGGTCGAGTTTACTGCAGTCGAACCGGAATTTTTCGCCGGGTTCTGTCCAGGGCCAGACGTCCTTGCCGTCGCCGCCGTCGATATTATAGGGAAGAAAATAAACGCTGTTCATACCCTTGGAGGCCAGATAATTTAAGGCCCCGATGATACCTTTTCCTTTGCCGTTTTTCCAGTTTGGGTCGCCGGGCCGCCAGTCCTGCACGTGCGGGCCGTAGCGATGTATAAATATGTCACCCGCTGCTTCTCCTTGGCGTTTTAGTTCGCCGGAGTCGTAGGTATTATCGAAGTCAGCATAGCCAAGGAAGTTTTCAGGGCTGTCGGCCCCGCCTTTGAGGAAATGCTCGCCTGTCTCAGCGAATTGCAGATAGCGTTTACCCACATATTTGAGCAGTCCTTTGGCCCGATGGTCTGAGCCGGTTTTGTCGGTTGCAGAGACGATAAAACTCCCTTTGACACCATCGAAGGCCACAGATGAGCCGGATTTGTTACTAAGTGCAATATCAGCTCCGGTGCGGAAGGATACAGTATATGACCATCGGCCAACTTCATCGGGCACAAAATGCACACGCCATTTATTACCCGCCGTTGCGCCGGTTTGCGCGGCATTGCCATCGGCTGCATAATAGCCGGGGACGATATATCGCTTTTCCCCTTTAGCAAATATAACGTTAAGACGATAATCTCGAAATGGGTTGGGCTTAGCATTTTCGCGGGTCTGCGGGCCTGTGAAGGTCAGCGTAACCTTGTGCCACTTCTTCAGCTCGCCGGTAATGACTCCTGCTGCTTCGCTCTCGCCAGTCAAAAAGGCGGGAGCGGCAAGAATAAAACAAATCGAAATTAACAAAGTCAATTTGTACCGTTGCATTTTTCTGCTCCTCAAAAAATAGCTGATTGAATTATGTTTGGATATTTTATAAGGAGAATAGGGACATTTGCAACAGAATTCTTGAACCACTGATTTCGCAGATTTCCATTTATGCTACTGCAACGATATACGCAATACGCACGCTTGTCCTGAGCGTAGCCGAAGGGACGCAATACAAAATAAGTGCACAAAAAAGGCCGAGCCAAAAAAGCCCGGCCTGTTTGTTTGTTATATTGAACCGTTTATTGCTTTAAGCCTTTCTCCAGTTCAGTCAATTGCTCAGCGGTGACTGTTTTGGCACGCAGATCCCCGAAGATGACACGGTATTCGTTATCTGAGACCTTCCATCGCATCAGGACCTTATCT
>JAUWBX010000442.1 GCA_030609625.1 Phycisphaerae bacterium | reverse complement strand
GTCTTTCGACAGGTTTTCGCAAACCTCGTTTGGAAAATCATTTATAACGTCGATATAATCATCAGTGCCGAATCTTTTTCGGTGCTTATTAAACAAATGAATAAATATTTTCAGTTCGTGTGAAGTTATCTCACTTAATGGCAGTTCCATCCCGATATATGATGCAAACTCCCGATGTTTCTGAATCAGGTCAAGAGCTCTTGAAAAGGTACTGGAACCTATGCAATATTTCGCACAAATCTCTTTCTTTGCTTTTGAAAAGTCATCTGTCACCCAATCATCCCTGTCAGGAAGCATGCGCGCGATTTCAGAAAGTTGTTCCCTCGACAATCCTTTAATAAATGAGCCCTGCTTGTATTCGGTTTTAATATAATCAGTCAGAAGCACAACTTCTTCAATGATTTCATGCATCGATTCATATTTGTCACTGAAGATGCCGATATTGATGCAACCGAACTCTGTCAGATGACGTTCGCCATCTATATCCAGAGGGTATCGAAAAGTTTGACCTGTATCATCCACATCACAAAAATATTCAATATAGGGCTCTAATTCATTAACAAATGAGTCATACCTCCTATCTATTCTTGAGAGTTCCTTGAAATTTTGCCATAAAGAATCCAAGCTATGTTCAGTTAACAACATGTTCTCTGACTCTCTATTTATAGTAATGGCTTTAACATCTGACAAAACATAAATTTGTTTTTTTAAAAAAAGCTCTATCACATGCCTTGCGCAAAATAAAATCGGGTAAATCAGTGAATCTGAATTCCAGCTATCCTCTTTTGCAGTCTCAATCAAGGAAACTACAGCTTGATGATACCCAAGCTGATAGGTATGGATGCTTGGAAATCCATTATAACCGACACAAGCGTTAAGATGTATATCGCTGCCTGTCCGAAACATAGGATTTTCACGGATTATTGGTCTGTCCATAATATCTAAGTTTGTCTCAGGCTATCTCGTCCAACGTAGAAGTGAGGGGCCGGGTGACTTAATGCCCGAAACCCTCTCACAGGTTAAGATTTACGAAAATGCAAGAGCGATCAAAACCGCACGGCTTCACCTGGTCCCTCTCCACTGACTGGTTCGCAGGTCCTACTCCTCAACTACGGTAGCGCCACGAAGCTGAAATCCACTGACGAATGGAAAGTCGTCTTCAAAACCCGCAGCTGCGTGCATGGTTTCGACAATACTTTTGACGTCCTCTCTTGCCCTTACAGCGTTCTGTTGCGTGCAATATTTCTCCCATCTAGTGCGCTCAAATAATTCATGAATATCATCATCCGAATGTTTCTCCAAAGGTAGACTTTTTTCAGATTTGACCTTTATAGACTTCCCGTGAGCAATATCATTACGAAACTGGAATAGTTTTTTCATGATTTGCCATGGTCGTTTTCCATAATAGACTTCGACGTCAAGGCGTTCTGCAATAACGTTTAGTTTCTCTTTTGGAGACAACCGCTCAAGATCTTCCCAACACGAAAATATTTTTGCACCAATATGGTTTAGATAGGCCTCCAGTGTGAAGGCGGTGAACACCAAGCTTGCCCTGAACTGGTGAACTGACATTCTTAGTTCCTCCTGACCTTTCACCAAAAGGCAATATGATGTATGCCACATTTCTGCGTATGTGGTTACATTTCGTTCTTTGGTGACAACAACCTTTCTCTTAGAATTCATATTTGACCTGCGAACGTTCAAGCTCATCAATTGGTACGCAGCGCCAGCGGAGTACCAATTAGATGAAGTGCCTTGTTCGCCATTTGTTTCAGCGTTCACACCGTCATCGCTGGATATGCCTGTTCGATATCCCACAGCAGGCGGATTGGGTCGCCCGGCGATAGTATACCATTTGGATCGACGCCCTTGAACAATGAGGCCCCCTGCATACAGGCTGTGATTTGAAACGATCCCCAAGTGGCTGGCCGTTTTGGCTCTCTGCGAAGTAGATTGAAAGAGCCGCCGTGTGCCGCCGCATTTCTGCAGTGCCTGAGAAACTCCCAGAGTGGACCATGATCGTACCAGGGATTGTCTTTACTTATCTCGTGCGCAACAATCAGCAAGCTGCCCGCAGACTTCATAAATGACCTGAGAAGATAGTTGGCGTTTCCTGCTATCTCGGTTGCCATTTCGTGTACATCGACATCTATCGTGTTATCTTGAAACTCCGACCGTAGCTGAAGTGGCCCCGCGATTTTGCTGAGGTCATTGACAACCTTCTTGACCTGTTCGTCTTTGTCCGGAGAAATACCCTTGAGGGCAGGAACCTTGTCCACCAATTCGCGTAATTCGCGTGGACCCGTAATGCCAAGAATCGCGAGTTCCTTAAACCCTAATAGCTGAACAAGATAGTTCATCACGAGCGGATAAAATGGCTTGCTGCGATCGAAATGATTTGGCGCTACTACTGTCACTTGGGACTCCTTGATTGGCGAACGTAAAGCTGAGGGGCTGGGCAACGATAACCGAAAAATTATGCTAAAGGTAAAAACTACCACTCAAATACTGCCTTTCAAAAGCGGCACGGCTTTGCCCAGTCCATCTTCCGGGTAAAGGCATCGGTTACCCGACGCCCTCCCCACAGACCCGTACGTGAAGATTTCCCTCATACGGTTCCTCGGTATGCTAACGCCTTCAGGTTTCCCCAATCAGCGAAAGCATAACCAAACAGGCGACACCCCGTTTGGCGCATAACTATACTGCCCTCCGCACTTGCTGAAGTTGCGATTACGCGGTTTGTGAGTTCTGAGTCTCTCCCGCCTTTCCCTCCAACAAACGTTATGCCCGGTTTCACCTTACCTACAGTGGGTCCCTTGGACCTCAGTTCCCCACCTTCCCGTCAGTACAACTTCTCCTGACATCGGTACTATGTTCCGCTAAGACTGCCAAAAGCCCATCTCCGGTTCGTTCGCTCGTCGCTATCCTCCCC
>JAUWBX010000151.1 GCA_030609625.1 Phycisphaerae bacterium | reverse complement strand
AAACCGGCGCTAACTACAATAAGTGTTACTGCAAAAATTGCTGTGGCGGTTTTTCCGTTGAACATCGAAATTTCTCCTAAAAACCTTCTGGGTTCCCGCTTTGCGGGGGTCCCTTTTCTATCACAAAACCGGACTCGGCAGCCAAGTACACACAGATAAAGAACCAGATTTGCCGGCCCTTACCTCCAAAACACCTCTATTGAGCGGTTTTTACCTGCCAAATATAGACAAAAACCACCTCTTATTATAGTATATTACAAGTTAATACCTTTCTTGTCAATAAAAAACCGCTTCACTTATGCGAATAAGCACCGATTAAACACTTTACTGTTGAATTCTGGAGCAATTTGCGTAATAATATCGGATATAATACCTCAATTTGTTTAAACTCAGACACCCGCGAGGCAAAAAATATGGTTGGGTAAAAAAATACTATTATGGCTAAACAAAAAGGCTTTACCCTGATAGAACTTCTGGTGGTAATCGCCATCATCGCGTTACTGATGGCGATATTGATGCCGGCCTTAAATCGAGTAAAAAAACAGGCAAAATCAGTTGCCTGCCAAACAAACCTCCGTCAATGGGCGCTTATCTTTTTGATTTATATGGATGAGAACGATGGCTATTTCGCTTACGGTGACAGCAGCGGTAGATGGAGGTGGGTCATCCAAGCGCACCACAGAGACCGCAAGCTAAGCGTCTGCTGCCCGGAGGCCTCGAACCCTAACAGACACACAGGTACGTTCGGAACCTGGGGCGCAGAATCTCTGGATGCCGACTACGTGGCACAGCAAGACTACGGCAGCTATGGTATAAATCGCTGGGTCTATAACAGGAAAAACGACCAGTCACATGAGGGTTACTGGAAAACTCGCAACGTTGCAGGCACAAATCAAATCCCGCTGTTTCTGGATTGTTCATGGTACGGAGCCGGGCCCCTTCATTATGATATGCCCCCGGAATATGATGGTCACACGCAGAGCGGTACCGGTCATTGGAGAGGTGACAACATGAGGCGCATCTGTCTTAACCGACACAATGCAGCGACAAACAGTGCTTTTCTGGATTTCTCTGTCCGAAGATTGGGACTCAAGGAGTTGTGGACATTGAAATGGAATCGTAACTACGAAACAGTCAACTCGTGGACCCAAGCCAGCGGTGTTAGGCCTGAAGACTGGCCGCAATGGATGAGAACGTTTCAGGATTACTAAGTAAACCTGGCACAAGAAAGACACAGCACTATGCGTAAGCGAAAAGGCTTTACCCTGATAGAACTTCTGGTGGTAATCGCCATCATCGCGCTGCTTATGGCCATCATTTTGCCTGCGTTGAACGCGGTCAAGAAGAAGGCCGCGGCGACCGTTTGCCTGAGCAATACCAAGAACCTTTCCTTGGGATGGTACATGTACATGGGAGACAACGACGGCCGCATCATGAGTTCCGAGGATACAGGCACGGACGGAAATGGCAATTACGTCGGCTGGTGCGGCGTGCCGCTAAACGAAAACGGCAGCCGGATGAGCAATACGCAGACGAATCCGCCCGTGACGGACGAGGACGAGATCCGGGGAATCCAAGGTGGCGTTTTGTACCCTTACGTCAGGGATTCCGGCGCCTACCACTGTCCTGCCGACAATGTTCGCAAGAGCATATATGACCAAACCACGGTTTTTGTCTCGTACGGGGTTCCCATGTGTTTGTACGGATACCCAAACCCGGGCAGTGCGCGATACAATACACAAATCAAAACCTTCGGAGAGATTACGCGTCCATCGACCCGTTATGTGTTCGTCGAGAGCGCGGAGACGCGAAATTGGAATTCGAGCCATCATTTTGTAATAGGGGCCCCTGAGTACACAGGAACGACCACATGGGGCTGGTGGGGACCGATGGCGGTCAATCATGGCGACAGCAGTGTTTTGGGATTCTGTGACGGCCATTCGGAAGTGCGCAAATGGCGCGATCGCTTCACTATAGAGCGTGTGGACAAGTTGATTCGTGAAGGTGTTACAACTTACGGCATTGAATATCCCCCCGAGGGTCAGACATTAGATATTGATTATATGGCCTCCGGCTGGGCATATCGCTATAAAGGCACCCAATAACCGGGGCAATGGGACTCTGAGCAGCGACGTCCTAAGGAATTAAGAGTTTTTGGATCGCGGTACGTGTAAGTGCCAGCTTTTTTTCACTTGTGGATCCAAGGCTTAAACCTGCGGCGTCCTACCAGGCGACTGGCCGGGATGGATGAGCAATTTCAAGGACTACTAACAAAACTTAATCAATAAAGAACATTATGTGCAAACTAAAAGGCTTTACTCCGTTAGAAATTAAGATTCCTGGTCGAAAAAAAAAAGTGGAAGATTTCCCGAAAGACACGGGGAAACAGACATCCGGAAACGACACCGGAGTTTTCTAATGGGATTTACGCTCATAGAACTCTTAGTTGTAATTGCTATCATCGCCGTTCTCATGGCAATCATTATACCGGCACTCAATAGGATTAGAGAGCAGGGCAAACGCACGGTTTGTCTGAACAACGTCAAGCAAATATCCATCGCCTGGAATATGTATGCCGATGATAACAACGACAAGCTTGTGGTCGGCAATACCCACCAAGGCATGGACTACTGCTGGGTATACTGGGAGCGAAGTTTATCAGAAGAAGACAAAATGCGTGGCCTCGAAAACGGATATCTCTTTCCATATTGCCCGAATAAAAAACTCTACAAATGCCCAACAGGCATACGCTCAGAGGTGGTAACATACGCCATAGTTGACAATATGAACGGCCATGATGCTATCGAAGGGGCCATTCCTCCTCCATTGAAAACCAGGATGCAAATTCGCAATCCTTCCATGCAGATTGTTTTTCTTGACGAAGGTCGGTTGAGTCCCTCAAGCTGGATCGTTTACTATTACCAGGAAAAGTGGTGGGACCAGATTACCGCCAGACACGGTGACGGTACAAACTTCTCTTTTGCCGATGGGCACAGTGAATACTGGAAGTGGAAGGACCCACGTACCGTAAAGATTGGCAGAATGGACTACACTGCCGCGCTGACGACCTTGAATCTGTCTCTCAGTGATTCATACTGGGGACAGGACAATCCGGATTTGCACAGAGTACAAAGGGGCGCATGGGGGAAATTAGGTTACATACCAAGCGATTAAGAAGAACAATCACACAGCTCGGACGCATAGGTCTGCGGCCGTACAGCCGCTGTGTTGACCACACGCCTTTTGTGCTGTACTTTCCAACTATGCTAACTGAAGGCTTTTCGCAGCAGGGCAAGGCTCTTGGGTATTGCGGTTTTGTAGTCTTCGTTTCCTTCAAATTCGAGTGAGACATAGCCGCGGAAGTTGTGTTTGCGCATAATCCGTGCGATGCGCGGGTAATCGAGATCGAGAGTGTACCACAGGCCGCCGCCGTAGTAGGTCTTGGCCTGCATAAACACCGTTTGGGGAGCGCACTGTTCGAGCTTGTCGTAGGGGTCTTCGAGGAAGTTGCCGGTGTCCAGCAGGACCTGCAGCCAGGGCGAGTCTATCGCATTGGCGATTCTCAATAACCCTTCGGGAGTTCGAGCCAGACCCCAGTGGTTTTCGAGTCCGAGTATTACGCCGCATTCTTCGGCTTTGGGCAGACATTTCTCGATACTGTCGATGACCCATTTGAAGCCATCGTCTTCGGTATAGCCGGGTAAAATCGGTTCAATGCCGCGATTGGCCATGAGTTCGTCGAAACTCCTGGTCGTGCGCCACCTGCCGGTGTTGATGCGCACAATCGGGACGCCCAGTCGATAAGCGATTTCGATCTGTTTGAGCGTCAGGTCGATATTCTCCTGCCGTTTGGCATTGTCGGGGTAAACATAGCCCTGGTGGGTGGACATGCAGCAAAGATCCAGGCCGTTGATAAGAGCGTGACGTTTGATTTTTTGCAGATAACTGTTGTCCTCTCTTTCCATCTGAATGAGCAGAAGATCCACACCGTCAAAACCCATCCTGGCCGCTTCGTCGATACAGGTCTCAATCGGCAGCTTCAGGTTTCTCTTGAACCGCCAGAACGAATAAGTCGAGACGGCTATCGGGTTGGGACGTCTCGATTTTGCAACGCCTTCTCCGGCGAAAGTTTGCGCAGTAGATGAAAATGAACTAAGACCAATGGCACCGGCCGCTGCGACCGAACGGCCGAGAAAAGTTCTGCGTTTAATCGATTTCATAATTTGTCTCTCCAAATATTATTTCTTTCGTACAAAATTGCCGGCATCCGCCAATACAACGTCCCTTATATTTCGAGTCCGTCAAACAACCGGACGGTTATTAATAGCTGAGGCGGCGTTAATCTCAGCGGCTATCTGCATAAACCTCGGTAGTGCATAATCGAAGAAGCGCTTGTAACCTTCGCAGAAATAGCTTTCCTTGCCAAAGTTATCCTTGTCAAACGGGGCCCTGTCTTTCATGCACCCGCCGCGACAGACTGCCAAGTGCCTGCAGACAAGGCACTTATTACAAATATTCTGCTTGGCCCGGGCAAAGGTTCGCTTCTTGCTGCTTGCGGCCAGTTTTTCTATCGGCGTTTCAAAAATATTACCCAAACGCCACCTCGGCTCGACAAAAAAATCACAGCAGAATGCGTCACCCGTATGCTCAATAACAATGTATTGACTGCACTGCCTGTCGAACGTGCAAATCGTGTGCCTGCCCGTAACGTAATATGACAGGAACGAATCGAAATCGCGAATGCTCAGCTTTCGCGGCCCATATTCGTACCAGCGGTCAAATATCCTGCACAAGAATTCACCATACTGCTGCGGCGTAATTGAAAAATCCGTAATTTTATTTGTCGTAGTCTCAAGCTCCACACAAGGAATAAACTGTAAATACCTTGTCCCAAGCCCGACTAAGAAATCAAACACCTCGTCCGGATGTCCCACGTTTTTAGCATTCAGCAAGGTAAGAGTATTAAATTCAGCCTTATACTCTTTGCACTTTTCAATGGCCCGCATCACCTTATCGAATGTGCCTGAGCCGGAATGGTCGAGGCGGTAGTAGTCGTGCATTTCTTTAGGGCCGTCGATACTGACGCCGACAAGGAAATTATTTTCGTGCAGGAACCGGCACCATTCGTCATTCAGTAAAATGGCGTTGGTTTGCAGCGAATTGCCAACCTCCTGGCCGGGACTGCCGTATTTCTTTTGAAGCTCCACCGTTTTTTTGTAGAAGTCAAAACCCATCAGCGTCGGCTCACCCCCCTGCCAGGCAAAGCCCGCTAATGGAAAACGCAACTGCATATAATCCTTAACGAGTCTTTCCAGCACTTCATCGCTCATTCGCTGTCTGCCCTGACCGACTTCCGGTGCCCGGTGCTTGTAAAAACAGTATTTGCAATCAACGTTGCAATCTGAACCTGATGGCTTGATTAAAAGAGTAAACGGCTGCATTATTTCCTGAGTCCCCGAATCATCTTGCTCATTTTTCTGACTAATGTTTTATTCTGTGGCCTTTCAGAAATATTCACATTCTCCACCCAGTCAACAGAATGGTCATACAACATTCGTGCGTACACTTTATCTTTCTTGTCACGCCATTCGGTGTAGCGATACCGGTCGGTCTTGACCGAATCGCCACGGAAGTATCTGCTAAATACAGCCTTTTTCCAGGGAAGGTTCGGATTTTTCAAAAGCGGCAAAAAACTTTTACCCTGTAAATGACTCGGCAATGGTAAACTACATAATTCGCATAGTGACGGATAAATATCTAAATATTCTGCCAGGGCATTTGTTCTGGCGCCGGCTTTTATTCCCGGCGCTCTTACGATTAACGGCGAATGCAAAGACGTCTCAAAATTACAGTGCTTACACCACAGGCCGTGCTCACCTAAATTCCAGCCGTGGTCACCCCAGAGCACCACTACTGTATCATCCCGCAGGCCAAGACGGTCAAGCTCAGCCAATACCCTGCCTATCTGAGCATCAGTATAGCTAACGCAGGCGTAATAGCCATGAAT
>JAUWBX010000026.1 GCA_030609625.1 Phycisphaerae bacterium | reverse complement strand
CAATTACCATTTCTTAAGGTAGGAGTCAGAGCATCAATACTCTGCTTCGGCTGCAATCCTGAATTTTAGAAACGCCGGATTCGTCATAGGCTTCTGGACTAAACACAGTTCGAAATCAGAAATCCACGGAATATTCCGGCTAATTCGTAACATTAAAAAGGAGATATAAATATGCAGGTAAAAAAGATATTCTGCCTGCTTTTCCTTCTCGCTGCCATAGGTTCATCCGGTATGGCTCTTGCCGGGAATAACGAGACTGAAAATCCTGAACTTGCAGAACTCAAAAAGCAGATTCTCGAGATGAAGCGGCAGATGAATGAAACGAGACTAAAGCACGAAACTGAAATCAACGCGTTGAGAGAAAAAATCGACAAACTCAGTCAACCTGTTTCTGAAGAGGCCAAAGCTGAAGATGAGCTGGCACGTCTGCGCGAGCTGGCCGAAAGCATGGCAGGCGAAAAGAAAGTGCAGAAAGCACCCGAAGAAACTGTCTATAAATTCGGCGGCCTTAGTTTGCAGCAGCTTAATCCGGAAATCAGCGTCTCCGGGGACTTTGTCGGTCACTTCCGGCACCAATCGGAAACCAGAAAACGGACCGATGCTGAAATTCGAGGACTCGAATTGAATTTCCAATCTTATCTTGACCCCTATTCGAGGATAAAGGCTACCACACACATAAGTGATGCCGGCGTCGATCTCGAAGAGGTTTACCTTACACATTTCACAGTGCTCGAAAATGCCACTCTGGACTTGGGTCGATTCCGCCAGCAGTTCGGCGTGGTCAACCGCTGGCATGAAGATGCCCTGGACCAGGTTCAGTATCCTTTAGCTTTACGAAAAATCTTCGGGGACGGAGGGCTTAATCAAACCGGTGCATCTATCGAGTGGATACTGCCTAAGTGGGGACAGGCTCATCAAGGATTGACTTTTCAGGTTACTAATACCGAAAATGAAAGTTTATTCGGCGGAGATACATTAGGCAATCCTTCCCTGCTTCTCCACTATAAGAACTATCGGGACCTTTCCAGAGATACTTACCTGGAATTCGGTCTGACCGGGCTGTTCGGCTGGAATGATAAATGGAATGTTCTCAAAGGCAGCACACTTGAAAATGAGCACGACACCTTAGGGACTCAAGTATTCGGAGCAGACCTTTCTTTTCTCTGGGAACCGGCGGACCGGGCGCTCTACCGCAATGTGGAATGGCGCAGTGAAGTTTATTTTCTCAATCAAGACATCCTGGCACCGGACAATTCCGGAAGAGATAATTTGAACGCCTGGGGTGCTTACAGTTATCTCCAATCAAAAATAGCCCGCAACTTAGACATCGGAATTAGAGCTGATTACTATAAACCGGACAGCAAAGATTACGCTACAGCCGGGGCTTCTGTTGTTCCACTCGCCTACACTGCCAAGAATGCTGAACGTTGGCAAATATGTCCGTATGTAACCTGGTGGCAGAGCGAATGGGTCAAGTTTCGCTGTGAGTATGATTATGCATTCGGCCATGGCACCGAGGACACCGAACATGTTTTTTGGTTACAGGCGATCTTTAGCGCCGGGCCACATAAGCATGAACGTTATTAAAACAGAAAAAAGGAGACAATTAAAATGGCAAGAAGAAATTCTCTCATCTTAACTATATTCACTGTTTTATTGGCGGTATTATGTTTGCACAATGACAGCACTGCCCGAGAGCGAACACGTCTTCGCCTGCAAAAAAGGGGACGCCTGCAGGTAGTAACCACCTTGGCGGACTACGCCCTCTTTGCAGAGATCATCGGCGGAGACCGGATCTCAGTCAGGTTTATCGTCCATGGCGTCCAGGACCCACATCACATCAGGCCTAAACCATCTTATGTGACGATGATCAAGAACGCAGATTTACTGATCGCGACGGGCCTCGATTTGGAAATGTGGCTGCCCACTGTGATTAACAAATCCGGCAACAAACAGGTTCGCAGCGGTGAAGTTGGCTATGTCGCGGTCTCACAAGGCATAGAACTTGTAGAAATACCCAAGGTGATTTCACAGATTGAAGGTGACGTCCACATCTTTGGCAATCCACACATCACTTGCAGCCCTATCAACATGAAAAAGATTGCGCGCAATATCGCCATCGGACTGATAAAAAACGACCCTGAAGGAAAGGACTTTTATGAAGAGAACCTCAAAAAACTGCATGACGAGATAGACAGGCGTTTATTCGGCGAAGAATTAGTCAAACTGCTCGGAGGAGACACCCTCTGCAGGATGGCCGAGAAGGACAGGTTGATTGAGTTTCTGCAGCAAAATAAATTTCAGGGAAAACCCTTAATCGACAAACTTGGTGGTTGGATGAAGAAGATGCTTCCTCTACGGGGTGAACGCGTGGTCGTTTACCACTTGAATTGGTCGTATTTCCTTAGACTTTTTGGACTGGAGCAGGCGGCTATGATGGAGTCAAAACCGGGAATACCACCTTCGCCGAAACATCTGGCAAATGTAATCAAGTTGATGCGTGAGCGAAAGGTTGGTATTATTCTCGCGGCGTTGTACTTTGACGAGCGTAAGGTCAGGATGGTCGCCGACAGAACGGGGGCTGAACCTGTACTGGTTCCACTATACATAGGGGCCGTTCCGGGAATAGATGACTACTTCAAACTCATGGACTACTGGACCGACGGACTCCTCAACGCTGTAAAAAAGAAAGGTATCTCAGCCGCGGGCCGAAGCTCCTAATTTCTGAAGCACAAAGGTATAATGTCTAATATTGGTGAAGGTCGGAATATGGTTACTGTGAAAACCGGAAAACCCTCACAGCCGATAATTGTCTGTAGGGACGTAGTAGCAGGTTACGGCCAAGAGACCGTTTTGCACAAGGTCAACCTGGAGATAACAGCGGGGGATTATTTGCCGTTCATAGGTCCTAACGGAGCCGGCAAGACAACCTTGTTGCGTATTATCCTTGGTCTTCTTCGCCCTCGTTCCGGTCAGGTTATCACGCCATTTCGCAACAAACCTCCTGGCTACGTCCCACAGATAAAGAATATCGACCCTTTATATCCTGTGACCTTGTTTCAGATAGTCAGTATGGGACTCTATCCTAAGCTTGGGTGGTCGCAACGAATGAGCAGAGAAGATCGGGAATTTGTGTACAAAACCCTTGATGAATTCGACCTTCTTGAACACGCGTCGAAAAGGTACGCTGAGCTTTCCGGTGGGATGCGGCAAAAAGCTGTTGTTGCTCGTGCCTTTGTTACAGGAGCCGACGTTTTCGTAATGGACGAGCCGACATCCGAATTAGACGAGAATTCCGAAAAGGAGGTCTTCAGCCACCTCTTTCGACTCTCCCGGGAAAAAGCAAAAACCGTGCTCTTCGCGATCCATAGCTTGGAGCACATTGCCGAGACCGCCGAGTCTATTTGTGCGGTGAACCACGGTTGCGTCACACTGATGCCCAAATCAGAGTTTATGGCTTGTCGCGAAGCCTTACTCAGGTCTCAAGAGCAATAACGATATAGTTATACAGGCGGGTGCTATGCTTGAGAATTTATATGGTACAATCCAAATATTTGGCTATGCCATGTTAGTGGGGATTTTGGTTTCTGCCGTTTGCTCCATACTTGGGGTCTTCGTTGTGACCAAGCGGGTCGTCTTCATTGGAATTACCTTGTCGGAAGTAGCTGCTTGTGGTGTTGCTACCTCAATGATCTTCCATTTCAGCCCGATGGTCGGGGCTGGAATATTAACAACCATAGTGGTTGCCATACTGGCCTATCCCTTCGAATCGACCCGAATACCACGGGATGCGGTACTGGGTGTCACGTTTGTTGTCGCCGCTGCCCTGAGCATCCTGCTGGTCGCCAAAAGTCATTTCGGGCTTGAACAGATAAATGCTTTGCTTTACGGAAATCTGCTCTTTGCGACAGAAACAGACCTCTTGGCGGTTTCGCTCATTATGCTCCCTGTCCTCGTCTATTTCTTCTTGTTTCTTAGGCCTATACTTTATACCTTCCTTGATCGCGAAATGGCCAAAGTGCTTGGCATGCGTGTGATACTATGGGAGCTTTCCTTCTTCTTTTCTCTGGGTTTAGTTGTTTCGGCCGCCTCCAGGGTCGCCGGCTCGATGTTGGTCTTTTGTTATCTTATCGTGTCACCCGCCGCTGCGCTACTGTTCAGTAAAAAACTGCACCTGGTGTTTGTATTCTCCGCGGCCAGTGGGGTCTCCTCAACGTTGGCTGGCATGTATTTGTCATACGCTTACGATTTGCCCACAAGCCAAACAATTGCTGTTAGCACCTGCTGTATCTTCTTGGGAGCCGTCGTGTATTTTTTTGCGACGAGGCTTTATCTGCTGTGGCGCAAATAGACCAAGAAAGGGTTCGCTATGGCCACAGGCGTGTACCGCAGTTGTTGTAAAACTGCTCGTGTAGTTTTGAAAAAATCATTAAACTATACGCCCAAAGCGTCCTTTCTGGGGATTTCCACCACCCACAGTGGCTTCTTTGGGAGGCCTGCTATTTGCCTATTTCTTTGATTTTTCAATTGGTCCGGCCATTGCCTTATTTCTGGGAGCTGTGTTAGTCATTGCCGCGCTTCTGGCCAAGTACAATGATGTGATAAGACAAGTATGGAATTACACATGGAAGAATATTTCGAGGATTCTCCCCTAAAAAGAGAAACTTACAAATGCCTTTTGAGCTCAGTCATGGTGACATTGACTGTAATCACAGCGGGGTGCGCAGCAAATCGAGAGGATTTAGTGAAAAGCGGGCACGTCACTCTGCAAAAGCAGCGATATCGCCCAGGGTCGGTGAGATAAGAAGTTTTAAGTGCCTGAAGTATCCCGGCGCGCCGGGATCAGCAGAACAGGAAATCAGGATGTAGGTTATCAGTATATTAGGAAATCAGTCCGCAGGACACCTTACGGTGGAAAAAACAAGCCTGATGTCCTGATGTCCTGATAGCCTGATGCCCACTACCTGATAATCTGATACACTGATAACCTGATATGCTGATAGCCCAAACTAAATTCGATTCATCCCGTTAGAAGTAAGCCGCCAACTTCTAACGGGATTCATCTTACACCACCGGTTTTGCACCCTTTAGTAAATCCCTGATATCCTTAATACCTACACCAGGCCCCTTAGGAACAGTGATGGCGCCGTTCCTTATTTCCAAAGGTGGGTCAAACCAGTTGCTGTATTTCTCTGTGCCCTTCTTGTATTCCTGGTACAGGCCGATGTCGGGGGTGCAGGAGGCGAAATGCAGCATATAGACGAATCCTAAGCCGCCGGAAATGTGGACAGTAGTCGGCATCCCTTTGAGTGCGGCCATACGCGCTACGTATGTGGAACGGATAAGCCCACCATAATAATGCAGGTCGGGCTGGACTATATCCACGCCGTGGTTATAAATCATCCAGCGGAAGCGACGCTGACTGTATTCCTGCTCACCGCCGGCAACAGGTATTGTCAAGGCATCGGCCACCCGCTTCGTGTCTTCCAGGTGGTCGAAAGGACAAGGCTCCTCGAAATAGACCGCATCGATATCTTCCAGCATCCTTCCGACTTCGATGGCTTTCGGCGGGTCATAGGAGCTATTGGCATCGGCGTGGATAGCGATATCATCACCTAACGTTTTCCGCGCCAGGGGAATTAGTTTCTTGGTCCTTCCGGGCATGGCATCCGCGTTCCTGCTCATACGTCCGCCGAGTCTGAACTTGACGGCTTTGGCACCCGTTTCCTCAATCAACTTAACGAGATAATCCGCTTCTTCTTCCGGCGTCGTGTCACGGTTTCCGCTCGCTATGTAGAACGCAACTTCCTGCCGAATAACGCCACCAAGCAACTGCCCTATAGATTTGCCCGTTACCCTGCCAATCATGTCCAGGATGGCGAACTCCACCCAGGCCAGGGGGCACCACAGTGCCAGGCCCTGTAGCTTGTAATTGCTGCGGTACCTGTACAAGCCAAACAAGTGTGATTCGAGGTCTCGGGCATCTTTGCCAATGAAGTAGGGAATAACCAGCTTGTTCAGTATCGGATACAAATATTCCGCCCTGCTATTGGTTACGGCAATTCCTTCTGCGCCGTCTTCGGACCTGACGCGCACAAAGTACTCCCGCCCTTTTCGCAGCAATTCAATAGACTGCACCACCAGCGGCGAGCTGAGGCCGTCCAACTGCAGAACAGGTGCGCTGACGGCTTTCTCCAGCTCCTCCAAAGTGACCTGGGACCTATTCGAGGCGGCTCGCGGTTTGTTAGGCGTCGATTGGCAGCCCTGCAGGATTGACAACACACCTGTGCCGGCTGTCAATTCAAAAAAATGGCGACGATTCAAATTTATAATAAACCTCCGGTTCGCTTAATGCGTCCCGTTAGAAGTTGGCGGCTTACTTCTAACGGGATGCGTACATCATAGGTTGATATTTAAGAGTTTTTGTATTCCGTAGCTCTTGCGGATGAACATATCGGCCGCGGGCAATTGCTCACGGGGGATAACTACCATTGGATTATCCATCTCAAATTCGATTACGTCATACTTGGATTCGGGATTCAGTTTCTGAGCGGTCAGGATGTCTGCGATGGAACGTATGGCCATGCCGTTAAACTTTTTGACAACAATTTGTCTAAGGCTATTGTAGCCGATGTTGATATTGGCCGGCAGGACGTAACTTAGTATCACGATGTTACTGCGTTCGGAGGTGGGTTTGAAGGCAAGGTCGCGACAATAATGATACAGATGCGGCGAGACCTTACCTGTCCAATCCTCGCCCCACCGGGCCAGATACCCACGGGTAAGCTTTTGCAGGATGAATCCTCCTGTGATGATGTATTCCGGCTGCCGGTCATATTCATGATACGGTACGAGCATCTCTGAGGCCTTGAAGTTCTTAACCTCGGCCTGGACCTGTATTTTCGCGCCATTTCGCCAAAGTTCGAATAAAACCGTCTCGCCGACAGTTTTATTTGTAATCAGATGATGGAAAAGCAGCCATTCGTATTTCGGGTGCATGAATTGGCCGTAAGAATTGAGGGTATTTCCGTCAATCGCTAATATGACGTCGGCTTTTTTGAGCACATCGGAAGCCGTCCCAAGATTATAGACGTCGGTTACGTAGGCACCGGTTTTGAGAGACGCCGGCATCTTCAGAAATGACCGTACAGCCGGGTCCAAAAGCTCAGAAGCAGTAAAGCCAACCGCCCCAAAGCCCTCGTAATCCCCGTCGGCTGCACCTGTACCCGCGTTTTCTGTGCGGACAGCAGCTAAAAACCTGTTGATTACCTCTGCCGGGATAAGGCTTGCTTCTTTGTTCTCGTTTGACCGGGAGGCTATACCGATTGGTTCTGAGCCGACACAGTAAACCTGTCCTACCCCTGTACGATGGGATGTGTTAGCGACGATGTAATGGAGGCGTTTTTCGTACGAAGTGTTTGTCTTTTGAACTTTTGTGCGGTCAAGATAACCTCGTCCGTTATATAAATGGTTGTCTGATGAAAGCCAGTAGAAATCTACTTCAGCTCCTTTTCGGTAGTCCTCGGTAAATACAAGGGGCTTCAAAGGCTTGCTCACTGCATTAGGGTCAAGCTCGATTAGACAGAGATTGCTTTCGTAATCGACAACTTTGATTTTAGCGCCGACAAATTCGTTTTGGCCATATATAAGGGCTTTTACGAAGGCTAAATTTGCGACGTTCCAGGCCGTCGTAAGCACCTCGTATTCACCGACGGCACAAGCACATGCCCAGTTTTTCGAGAGGGCTTTATGCCTCCATGGCTGAGTCTGCTCGTAACCGTAAAAGGACGTTTTCAAGTGAACAATGGATTGTTTCATTGCTTCGGTCACCTGTGCCTGCGCCACCCGTGTCCGCACCTGTGCTGCCCGCACGGAAAACGCGGGTACAGGTGTCGAGGCAAACACAGGTGCAGGCAAATCGGCCTGGCGTTGTTCGGCGGCAGTTAGCTGTGAACACAGTGTGATAACAGTACCGAATATGATCCCGATATGTATCGGGATGAAAGCTGCGTGTTTTTTCATAAGTTCTCCTCTGAGCGAGCTTCGGCAGGTATGTGGTATCTGTTCAGTATGAGCTGGTGCCTTAGTCGGGCCTTTTTGGCATCAATGAGCAATGTCCGATTGTTGCCCATAAACTTTATTGTGTAGAAATCATCGACCCCGGCGCGCCGGGGCTTAAAGGCTTTGTAAACGTCATCGAGGCCCCAAATTGAGATGCCATTGATGCTCTCGACCGGCTGACTCTTAAAGTCGCCGGCATAAGAGTTGGCCTCATCGGGCATTATTTCAGCAAGGGCCACGTACTCTTTTCGCTGCCGGTCGGTGTTGAGCTGCATCGAATAGCCGAAAAGGTATCGCAGATAATACGGTATGTCTGTTTGCCAATTACGCCCCCAGGTTTCAAGAAAGTTTCGTGTCGCCGGGACAAACGTCAGCCCGGCGAAGCACACGTACCGTGGGGGACGATCATATTGGCGGGCCTGTTCGAAAATCGGTCTGTTCAACGCCAAGGTTGCAGTCTCTTTCATTAGTTTGCCGCGGCGATAAAAAGTAAGTTCTGCGGTTTGGCCAATGTACTTAGTCTCGATGACCTCGGACATATGCAATCTCAGGCCATATATTCGCACCATTCCATCATTATCAATGTTATAATTATCGATTTGTGTGACCACATCATTCGGCTGCAGTATTGATTCTACCGAACTGTGCATTATCGTAGCAATTACTATGATACCATCCTCATTGGCCGGGACGTTAAGGTAATCCTTGTAGCAGGCACTGTGGAGACCCGGATACAGGAGTACGCCTAACGAACCAAAACCATCGTATTTTCCGTCTTCGATATCAACGAGAAAGTGCCTGATGACAGTCGTTGGAATCAAATAGCCTATACCTTCAGCCATTAGCAGGCCCTGGAAAGCCACTCCAACAACTTTGCCGTTTTGCATAACCGGCCCACCGCTGTTGCCGGGATTAATTGCCGCGTCAGTTTGTATGACCAGGTGCGCATCGGCTCCACTGTGGACATAAGTGTCTGTCTCTATGCGCGAGATTACTCCCTCCGTAACGGAAATACGGTTTCCGCCCATTGGAAAACCGTATGTCGATACAGTGCTGTTTACCCTCGGAATTCCTGCCAGCTCCAAAGGAACAGTACCGTCAAAAAAACCTTCATCGTCAACGGTTAATATTGCCAGGTCGCAATCGTGACCGATAAAGGCAACCCGAGCTGGATAGCGTTTAGCAATATTTTCTTTTTTTAATTCTATGTATCTACAGTTGCTGACATTATGTGCATTGGTTAGGACTTTTTGCCTTCCGATGAGGAATCCTGAGCCAATACTCTGTCTCATCGCTTTCTGTTTCCAGGGAGTGACATGGTCGAAGTCCTGTTTGACGCTTCGGATTAAAACCACTGACTTTTCAAAACCCTGCTGTTCGGTAGTTTGCGATGCATTCAGGCTGCCGGAGAGTGCCGATACCGCGACTGCCATGGTCAATATCCACTTTTGACAACACATTACTCAAGACTCCCAAAAACGGATTAATTGTTGTGTCACAGCCATCCCATTCGACCCTTCGGCTACGCTCAGGGCAGGCTTTTTTTCGCTCAGGGCGGGCTTAACAAGAATATCCTTCACTATATTAATCTCTTGAGCGAAAAAAGGGAAGAATATTTTATGGGTAATCCTCAGGCAAGTGTAGATAGAAGATAGGCATCCCATCATGCGCTCTGCCGCTGTAACTCAATCAAGCAGAGGCCTGCAAATGGAACCGAAAAAAAAGTTGACTAATCATGACAAATCAATTAATATATTTTTGCCCTTACTTTTGTGGCCTGGAGTTTTCTATGAGATTGGCCGTGCTAGGCGGGGTGTTAGCGGTACCCTGTACTCGCAATCCGCTATAGCGAGGCTGAATTCTTTTCCGAGGGTTGGTTGAGTTGAGTCACTATTGCCATAAGTGACGTTGACAGTCGGGTCCCATGCAAACAAACGGCGCGAACCTGGTCAGGCCGGGAACGGAGCAGCCATAAGCGTTAGTTTGTTGTGCTGTGGAACAACCCGGCTTGAGTTGGCTGTGGCAGCAAACTCAGCAAAATCGATTCGAAGAAAAGTGCACGGCCTTTTTCATAGTAAATTTCAGGAGCAGATTCGAGGAAAAGCAGCCATCACCCTGGTATGGAACGACCGTCTTCGTTTTGCTTCGCAAAAGCGAAGCAGCAGAGGCCAGGTCGTATTCAGTTATTTTGTTGTTTTTTACATTTTCTTAACAACACCTCAAAGTTCAGGCGTTCCATATTTTCTGTCCAAGCTGAGTAGAATAAGGGTATGTTTCCCGCCATCATCCCACCCAAGCCTCGCAGTAAGCGTCTTTTTTTTGACATCACCGCACCCAAGCCAAGCAGGGAGAGGGTAGTGGGTTCGCGAATCATCGCGAAACAAGGTACTCTGGACTCGACTTAGTCGAGCTCCTGTTTTATCCGGTTAAGTTTTTAGCCTAATCTATTACAATCTTCAGACTATAAGTTTCTCTCATGC
>JAUWBX010000356.1 GCA_030609625.1 Phycisphaerae bacterium | reverse complement strand
GATGGCTGCGCCGTATGCCATACTAACTTCAATGCCCGGCTTACTAAAACGCCTGCCCAAGGCCGGACGATGGATGGAATTATTCAAGCAGGGCATCGGATTTGTCCTGTTGATTATAGCCGTAAAGCTTATTGGTGCTTTGCCCCAAATCTACAGAACGAATGTATTATATTTCGCGGTGGTTCTCGGTTTTTGTGTCTGGATGTGGAGCGGCTGGGTCAGCTACAACACGAAAGCAGCACGCAAGTGGCTCACCAGAATAGCCGCTATTGCCCTGTTGTTTGCAGCAGGGTGGGCGTTTTTACCAACACCAGCCGGTAAGCTAATCCCCTGGCAGGATTATAATGACGCCGTTATCGACACTGCCTTAGCTCAGGAAAGACCTGTTTTAATTAAGTTTACCGCCGATTGGTGCCTGAGTTGTCAGGCGGTGGACAAAGTAGTTTACCATCGTAAAGACATCGTGAAACTAATTGAGGAAAAAGAAGTCTTGGCAGTTAAAGCTGATACTACAGCAATGGATTATCCCGCAACACTTGCATTGAAAAATAAGTATAATGAACCCGGTGTGCCGGTAACCATATTGTTTATACCTGGAGCCGAAGAGCCGGTGAAATTCCATGAGATATTTTTCGCTGGCAAGCTGAAAGAGCTTTTGCAAAAACTTCCTTCAAGATAGTATGGCGTCAAACTCGAATGTGTGAATTGTCATTCCTGAGAAAGCAGGAATCCAGAAACGTTAGCGGTATAACATAACCCAGCATCACTAACAAATTAAATCTTGAAAAACTAATAATACCTATGCCCAAAAAAACAGCAGTAAAAAAAACTAAAACCTGCCCTGAGCGAAGTCGAAGGGTCAACAAGGCCAAAGCCGCCAAAAGGATCCGGAAAATCTTCCCAATATTGACAAAGACATACCCTGAAGCGAAGATCGCACTTAAGTTTGTAAACCCTTTGGAGCTGTTGATTTCGACAATCCTCTCAGCCCAGTGCACGGACGTACGGGTCAATATGGTTACTAAGAATTTATTCAAAAAATACACCTCGGCTGAGGATTGGGTAAAAGCTGACATAAAACAAATCGAATCGGATATAAAAAGCACGGGTTTTTACCACAATAAGGCTACCAATATCAAGGGGGCCTGTACAAAGATAATAGTGCATTTTGACGACAAAGTCCCCGATACAATGCAGGAGCTTTTAACACTCCCCGGTGTGGGCAGAAAGACCGCAAATGTCGTATTAGGCAACGCCTTTGGCATACAGGGGATAGTCTGCGATACCCATGTTATTCGGCTGTCACGCCGATTGGGCCTTTCCGAAAACAAAGATGCAGTAAAGTTGGAATTCGATTTGGCCGAAATAGTTCCAAAAAAGAACTGGTTATTATTCAGTGATTTGTTGATTTTTCATGGACGAAATATTTGTAAGGCTCGTAAGCCGGATTGTGGGAATTGCCCGATTACAAAATTCTGCCCTGCCGCAAACAAACCGGCCTTATGGTAGTGAAAAACGTAAAATAGAAAATGCAATGTTTGATACTCGTAGTGCGAGCAACGAGCATCGAGAATCGAGATACGAGATATGATTGATTCTATCGAAAATCCGGTACAGGACCTCTGGCGAATTTTCAGAGTAATGGCTGAGTTTACAGAAGGCTTCGAAGAGCTTGCTCCCGTTGGGCCTGCCGTGTCGTTCTTCGGCTCATCCCGCGCTAAGCCCCAGGAGCGATATTATAAGCTTGCCGAGCAGACCGCTGCGGAAATAACAAAGGTTGGATTCGCCGTAATAACCGGCGGAGGCGGAGGCATTATGGAAGCAGCAAATAAAGGAGCTACAGAAGCAGGAGGTCAAAGCATCGGCCTTAATATCGAACTGCCGATGGAGCAGCTTCCAAACGACTACCAGAACCTGTCCCTGCATTTTCGATATTTTTTCGTCCGCAAAGTGATGTTCCTTAAATACGCCCACGGCTTTATCGTCTTCCCCGGCGGCTACGGGACTATGGATGAGTTCTTCGAATCGCTGGTATTGATTCAAACATTAAAGCAGGCATCTTTCCCCGTGATTTTGATGGGCAGCGAGTACTGGGAAGGCTTAATCAAGTGGATGGAGGAAAAGATGCTGAAAGAACACAAGTATATCGCCCCGGATGATATGAATGTCTTCACGGTAGTGGATGACCCGAGTGCCGCAGCCAAGATTATCGTGGACTTTAGAGAAGCACAGGGACGGGTCGGAATAGAACTGCCCGCAGGAATGAAGAAAAGCTAATTACTCCTGCTCCCACTGTCACCCCTGCGAAACTTGTCCTCGACTCCGACGGGGGCGCGGACACAAAAATATTTAGCCCCTCAATTCATTGAGGGGTTGTTTAGCCGTCGCCGGCACGGCGATGACTTATAAGCGACAGTTAGACTTCTCGATTAGGATAATATCTAACCAATTTTGCCGTCTCCGTCGATATCGAGCCCGTGAATCTCCTCAATCTTCTTCACAAGCTCACGCAATGTATTCTGCGTCAACGTAAGCTGGTCTTCAAGGGCCTGGACTCTATCCTCAACCGAATCGGATTTTCGCTTCTGGCCATACATCAAGCCGGTTTGTACTACTTCCCAAAGAATACCCATTTTTCTCCTCTATTCATTTTCACTGCTTTAGTTTCTATATCCATTCTAATTCTTTCACTGTCAGGTCGCCGCCTGCATCTCCGGTATTGAGAGTACCTTCAGGTTCGATTAATAAAACTTTACATTCTCTCGTACATTAACTCCCCAAAAGTAATCAAGCAATATGAACAAGGGAGTAATATAAAAGTACCATCTCGCAGTAGAATTTCTATGGCCGGTACTCATCTCCTCTCCCATCTACAATTATCATTTATATATTTCCATCATAAAACCCCGTCTTTTCCAACACGCATCAACACATCTACGCATCCCCTCATCCAATCATCCAGCAGCGACAGGTCAAGGCTGAGAATCCCCGGCTAATGAATTTAAAAGACAAGCTACACCGCTGCGAAAAACATACATCACAAAAGCCGCATTTTCAAATTAAAACCAATTAACTAATTCGCTAATTCACTAATTTGCTACTCACCAACTCATCGCTTCCTCAAGATGCCCAAGCAGATACTTTTTCCCCGGCCCGCCTAAATGCTCCCAGGGTAAAATCTCATCTCGCTCAAATTCCCTCTGCGCAAGTTTGTCCAATTCGTATCCAAATTTCTCGAATACTCTCCGCCATATCTCAAAGTCAAAACACTCATCCCACAAATCGAACTTTGCTCCCTCCCGCCAGGCCGTCTCAATAACATCACATAAACGTCTGCCACCCCGGCTAACAGCCGACTCCAGTACGCTGCGGTTTATATTGTGGAACTTAAACTTTAGGAACTTCGCACGAAGTTTTCTTTTCTCATCGAGTATCAACTGTTTCGCCTGCTCGAAGTAGCTTACCGGTTTCTGTCCGAGCCACCCGAACGGCGTATGAGCCTTCGGCACAAACCAGCTTACGGTAATATTAATCTGGCCGGTCTTGCCGTCTATGCCTTTTCGCAGTTTGGCTAATTGAAATGATAACTGCACAATCCTTTTTACATCTTCCAAAGTCTCACCGGGCAGACCTACCATAAAGTATAACTTTAACCGCTGCCAGCCGGCCCGGTACGCTGCCTCGGCCGCGGCAAACAGGTCCTCATTTTTTAAGGGCTTGTTAATGACTTGTCTTAATTTTTCACTTGCCGCCTCGACTGCAATCGTAAGGCCGCCCTTTCTTACCGAAGTC
>JAUWBX010000357.1 GCA_030609625.1 Phycisphaerae bacterium | reverse complement strand
TGATAATCCAAGGATTAAAACGGTTCAGTACACCGTTTCCTAAGTCAAGTCACTGTATAAGGCGAGAAGGAATTACCTATTTGTTTGTCATTTTTTACTTGATAGATCAGACTTTTTTTGTATTTTAGGAGGGTACAACAGCGGTTAGGATTACTCTGAATGACGAAAAGTTCGGGATTTTATATGGAAACCATATATAGATAGTTAGTATCTGTTGCGGAAAACAAAAACTGACGATGTCACCCCTGCACCTGCTTTCGCAGGTGTAAACTCGTCCCCGCGGAAGCGGGGAGCAGGGGGCCAGAGCGAAAAAGCTGGATTCCCGCTCCTTCGACTTCGCTCAGGACAGGTTTCGCGGGAATGACAAATACTGTTTCCGCAACCGGAATTAGTTAGAGAAAAAAATAATGGAATATTTACAAAAAAAGGAGGTTTCAAATAACAGTTGATATATTGCGTGGAGTATTAGGATGGTGCGCTGTAATTAATATGGGAATGTTGCTATGGTGGTTTTTATTCCTGGTATTTGCTCATGATTGGGTTTATCACATACACAGCAAGTGGTTCAAGATTCCAGTAGAAACATTCAATGCAATTCATTATGGCGGTATGGCTTTTTTTAAGATAGCGATATTCTTTTTTAATATTATTCCGTACATTGCGTTACGAATTGTAACATAAAATATACCCTTGAAGGGTAGTAAATTCCCGCGTGTAAAATCATAAACTAATATTGTAAAGCTACTTACCCGCGCACAAACGGGAATTTTCAATCGAGAGCACTATAATGACATCCAACAACTCAATCGAGCGGATTTTTTCCACGGCTAAGGCCGGCCCAAAAACCGCTTGCCTGCACCTGTCTGTAACGCAGGCACAGGTGATGCAGAAGTAGTAGTTTTAAGGAGTAAATATCATGTTTGTTCTCCATAAGTCCCCAGGACGACGCTTGATACATTTTCTTATCTTTTGTTCTGTGCTGTCGGTATCTTGGGGGGTAGTTATCGCGGAGCAAGTGGAAATATGCAAGATTCCGGTAGCAAAGGGCCTGGCATCACATCCGGTGAATGGCGGTCATTGTTTAATTTCGGACGGCGAATATCAGTACATCGCTTTTTATGACGGTGAGCGCCAGATGACGGTGGGAAAACGAAAACTGAGCGAGACAGAATGGGACTTAGTTAAGCTGCCGGAACGAGTTGGATGGGACACGCATAACCGGGTTGTATTATTTCAGGACCGAAAAGGACATCTTCACATTACAGGTAATATGCACTGCGCGCCTCTGCTGTATTATCGAACCAAGGCCCCTGCGGATATACACACCTTCAGAGGCATTCACAAGTGGACCGGCGATTATGAAGACAGGGTTACATATCCGACCGTGTTCAAGCTTCGCGACGGCTCAGTTTATATCATGTACCGGCACGGAGGCAGTGGAAACGGAATGCGAATCCTGGTCCATTATGACGAACAGACCCAACAGTGGACAAAGGCGGTACCGGTTTTGACCAATGGCCGTGACCGGAATCCAACCTGTAACGCCTATCCGTTTGGTATTTTGGAGGACAAAAACGGCCTTTGGCATATTGCCTGGTGTTGGCGGGAAACTCCGGATGTCATAACCAATTTTGACATTTGCTACGCCAAAAGCCTCGACCGTGGATTCTCGTGGAAGAGTTGGGATGGGCGTGATTTGGAATTACCCATAACACCGGAAAATGCTCATGTAGTCGAGCCTATCGAGCAGAAAAACGGACTAATCAATGGGGGGACCTTGGTTGTGGACGGCAAAGGACGGCCATATATCGGCTATACTCACTTTGATAAGAACGGCCATAATCAAATCTATATCGCTACGCCTCTATATCGCTTCGCGTGCAAGTGGAAAATCATTCAGTTGACCGACTGGAAACATCGTTTTTATTTTTATGGTAGAGGCACGATTCCACAGTATCCCCCTATTCCCAGGGTTTCAATTACGAAAGAGCAGAAAATTCTGGTTACCTATAACAACGCTTATGCAAAACCCAGGAAAGCAGGCCAACGGCCTGTCTCATATCAAACCCGCCGTTGGCGGGAGTTGACCCTCACGAGAGCGCAGTTGTTAGCTATGAAGCCGGGCCAATATTCTGTTCGGAAAGCCGATGACATTCATCATAATATACCGAATGTTCGTGCCGTCAACCGTGGGCCATTGCCGCCGGGCTTTACACATTATATGCAGCAGGAAACAAACTCACCCAACCGTGACCGCAAGCCGGAAAATCCAAAAGGACCCACGATGATTTATTTGGTTGAGGTCAAGTCCTAAGGCTTGTCCTGGAAAAACATAAACCATAAATCCCCCTCAACTGAAACACAGTCAGAATCTCTCAAAAAAAACGCTTACATATGGCTCTTATCAGTCCTAGGGACTCTTTACGGAGGACTATCGCCCAAATTCTGCTTCTTCGTCACTTACATCTTCTATCTTTAATGGAGTGGTCCAGAGATAAATAGTGTGCTCATCCCACTCATTATCAGAAGCAACCTTAACGACCTTGTCAGGCTTTACTCCCTTCATATCGAAGTCGTGTGAGACAATTCGCGAACCGGGCTTGAGTTTCTCCAACTGGGGGATTAGTTTCACGTTCAGTTCCGGAAGCAGGTAGAGCGTGATTACGTTTGCCTTGCTGAGGTCCAAAGTAAAAATATCCCTCTGCTCAATTCGAACCAGATGTCCGACATTGCTCTTTTCCACATTTTCCAGCGACTCTTTCACCCTTTTGCGGGCTATGTCGAAGCCCACAGCTTTACATCCGTATCTTTTAGCCGCCGTAACTACGATTATGCCGTTACCACAACCAAGGTCATAAAGCAAATCGTCCTTTTTGACCTCAGCCAGTTCGAGCATCTTGTCCACCGCTTCTTGCGGGGTGGGGACAAAAAGGACATCCGGCTCCCGAAATGGCTTCTTAGTTTGGCGACTTCTTTGCCCGGCTGGCGACCGACGTATTTTCCGGCCTGTTACTTGTCGGGTGCCTCTGGAACTGGTCAATTCTCCGGTAAGCTTTCTGCCGTCCAGTTTGCCCTTGAAGCTGATTTCGATTTTTTGCTCACCAAACTCCAGTACTGTCTGAAACGCCACCTCGTCATTATTAAGGTCGACCTTCTTAATAATGATTGGCCCGAATATGCCGCTCAAATCGGGATTAACTCTCAGCAACTGTTTCCGGCTGCCGGAGTCCGATGTGATTTCAAGCTCCCACCAGCCGACAAGGGCAGCACCAACACGTTTTCCTTCTGCTGTAATGTCACCTCGTTCCGACGTAATTGTGCCGGAAAGGGTATGTCCCTTGATTGTTCCCTCGAAAGTCGATTCCCACTGCCGATTTTGGATTTTGCTCTTCCGCTTGAACGTCAGCTTGCCGCCTTTGAACTCCACGTCCGTAATCTCATGTTCACCCCATTGGCTTTGCCAGTCCGTAGCGAGTTTTCCCTCTTCGTCCGCCTTGACTGTGAGCATCGCGGTGAATTCCCGCTCGCCCATTTTAAGCTTCGTTTCCCAGTTTCCCATCACCATCGGCATCCGTCTAAGGCGTTCGCCCTCGACATCAAACTCACCTCTGTCACTCGATAGGAGCCCTGAAAGTTTTCCATGCTCTATCAATCCCTCAAAGTTCATCCTGGTTTCACTGTCGCCGAATCGAGCGGACCACGCGAAATTAAGCTCTTTTCCTTCATGCTTAATATCTGTCAGCTCGCTGACTCCCCAAAAACCAATCCACTTACCAGCAAGCCTG
>JAUWBX010000407.1 GCA_030609625.1 Phycisphaerae bacterium | reverse complement strand
ATCCAAGTGGGGTTATCGCGCCAAGGCCGGTTATTACTACGCGAGACGAATTCATCGGGCCTGCTCCGAATCGCCAACCTCGGCACCGGCACCTGAAGCAACATCTCGCAGGAGTGATTCGAATACCGAGGTATCAGAGGCGAACACGAAGTTCTCCTCCGGGAATTCCTTACCCGCCAGATTCCGGTCTATATGGCTGAACATCAAATCTATCTCGGCAATTAGCTTATCTACACGGGTTATCTTGCCGCTTGTGCTTGCTGCTTCCGGGGAGATGGATTCAATTTTGGCATCTAATTTTATCGTATCGCCCGGCTTTACATAGTCAAAAAAGACGGCTTTTTTTATCTTCGCAAGGATGACTTTTTCCTGAAACTTTTTCGTTTCGCCGACGAGTATCCCCGCCGTCTGCGCCATCGCTTCAATCATTAAACATTCCGGCATAACGGGGAAGCCGGGAAAATGGTCGTGCAAATGCTCCTCAGCGAGCGTTACATTCTTGAGCGTCACGGCACGTCGGCCGCTCTCAAACTCAACAAATTTGTCTATCCAAATCCAACGCATTTTTTTTATAGTTCATTGTTCATAGTTCATAGTTATAAATTCATAGCCTACGAACTATAAACTATGAACTACGAACTCATTTTGCCTTCAACGTAATTTACAATCGCATTGACGGTGAACAGGTCGGCTAATTTGTTAATATCAGGGTCGCTCTCGAACGCCGTTGTGTCGGTATGCGGCATTTTATCCCGCAGCTCGTTCAACCCTTTCTCGGTCAATTTGCCATTATGGACAAATTCGGAATCATTCATCAGATTCTCAGCGGGAAATAGCTCTTCCCGCGGGATCTTTATTCCGAACATTTTCTCCAATCGAAACACTATGTCCAGAAAATCAATGCTTTCAGCTCCCAAATCTCCCATCAAGGTCGCTTCGGTCGTAACCTCATCGTCGTCAACGCCCAGCGCATCGACCAGAACTTCCTGAACCTGCTGCATAATTTCGTCCCGACTCATTGCCATACTCTATTTACCTCCAGCATAAAATTTCGTATTGCGTATATCGTATTGCGTATTGCGTTTAGTATCGTCATCTCTGCATTAAACAGGAATCTAACCACAACCCAATAATTTCCATCGTTTTTTCATATTTTCGATTACTCTGGCATCGACCGCCGCCATCGCCGGATTTTGGTCGGCCAGGTTAAAATGCCTCAATCCGAATCGTGCCTCAACAATTCGCTCACCTTCTGATAAGCCAAAACCGGTAAAGCTGCTGACGTTTTCTTCGATAGTCTTAGCCTGGACCGTATATTCTATCTGGGCCCCGGGCGCCAGAAAGCTTTTATATTTTACATTTCTTGCCTGTTCAAGCAATATCATACTGTGGGCGAAATTTTCCGTCCGGCGTACCAGCCACGATGCCGACTCGATTAGCCCTTCCAGCAGCAACACGCCGGGCAGCACCGGAAACGTTGGAAAATGGTCAGCCAAGTATTCCTCAGCTAAAGAAACACTCTTTATGGCCTTTATCTGCCTGCCATTTTCCAGCGAAATAACTTTGTCAATAAGTATAAATCTCATACACAGATTCTTTCATCCACGGATTACACAGATTCCACGGATTTATATTTTTGTTTTTTAGCCACGAATTCTCACGAATTTTCACTAACTTGCATTATTTGGTTTTTAATATTCGTGTCCATTCGTGTTAATTCGCGGCTATTTTTTATCCGCCATACGAAATACGCAATACGATATACGAGATGCAATTGTTTTTCCAGCCTTTTTTGGCTTTTTTAACCATGGATTCCACCGATGGTCGTTTACCAGCCTAGAAAAAATATAAAAAAACAATTTTCTTGACAAATTAGTGGGGGGGGTATTATGCATTTGTACCGCTAAGGTTCGTCTGGTTAAGAGTAGAGCTTGTAGAGGGATGTTCAATTGGAAAGGAGGTCGTAATGATTCACCCGATACAATTCAAACCACCTTGACATAAACTTACCTATACCTTTGAGAGAGTTTTTCAAAAGACAATTGTATTTTTGCAAAAGAACAATTCTTTTGGAGAACAAGAAGATGAAACGCTTATGTTTAACAATATGTCTGTTTGCATTGGTCTCGTGCGGCGTTAGCACAGCATTGGCAGATAATTGGCAAGTAGTCTATCAGACAGATTTTTCTTCGGACCCCGGCTGGATAACCAACAACCCAAGTCATTACTATTGGGATTCCGGATTAGGCGCGTATTATCAAAGAGAAATTGATGGCACTGAGGAATACGCATATAAACTCCTGCCTGGTTTACAACAAGGTTGTAGATGGCGTCTTGAATATGACATACTTCCAAAAGGTTTCGATTGGGCAGGCGATGCTCGTTTGTCATTTGCTGATGCAGACATGGACATAACTGCCAATCCCCCCACCCCATCATATATTGCCATCAATTTTCCTCGAGTTAGTGGGGGATATACGGCAATAGTCGAGTGGTGTGATAGCGAGGGAAACCAGGGCGGGGCAGAAATGTGGGAATTCCATTTCCAATTAAGAATTTGGTATAGCGTTCTTGTGGACTGGAATCCAGACAACTCTGAACTCTATGTAGGTATCACTGAAAGGGGCAATCCTACAATACTGGCGGAGCGGACCTTCGATGTGCCTAGTTCGTTTTCTGGTATCGACAGACTGGCGATGTCAACAATCGGGGACGACTATGCACCTGGAGCCACTGGCATTTCATACATTGATAACATAATTGTTTCGCAGCAGGCCCCAATCCAAGTGCATATTGACATCAAACTTGGCAGTTGTCCGAATCCACTTAATGTCAAGAATGAGGAGGTACTCCCCGTGGCTATTCTTGGGACGGAGGATTTTGATGTACTCGATATCGATGTAGCTTCAATCAGGCTGGAAGGTATTAGTCCAATCCGCTCTGAGTATGAAGATGTGGCAACGCCATTTGGAGGAGAAATATGTGAATGTCCTGAGCTTGAGCTTGGGGCTGATGGCTATTTAGACCTGACTCTAAAGTTCACAACCCAAGAAATCGTTGACGCCATTGGGGACGTAAACGATGGTGATGAAGTTATCCTAACCATAAGCGGCAAACTTTCTGACGGGAGTGATTTCGCAGGAGCCGATTGCGTGGTCATCATCAAAAAAGGTGATTAATAAAGAATAAAGCTGTGCTATTTTAGCAGAAATTTAAGGGCTGTGACGAGATTAGCATCGTGCCCCTGGTGGAATGACCCCCAAAAACTGTACCATTGTGGATTAGAGGGTATCCGATAAAATCAGTAGTTTTTAATGAAAGGGATACCCAAATGAAACGTAAATTTCACACACCGGAACAGATTATCAAAAAGTTAAGGGAAGCGGA
>JAUWBX010000019.1 GCA_030609625.1 Phycisphaerae bacterium | reverse complement strand
GCTAATTCAGGGCAGGCTCCTTCGACTACGCTCCCTTCGACTCGCGTTGCTCGCTCAGGACAGGCTCCTTCGACTCGCGTTGCTTGCTCAAGACAGGCTCCTTCGACTCGCGTTGCTCGCTCAAGACAGGCTCCTTCGACTCGCGTTGCTCGCTCAGGACAGGCTCCTTCGACTCGCGTTGCTCGCTCAGGACAGGCTCCTTCGACTCGCGTTGCTCGCTCAGGACAGGCAGGACAAGTTTTTTCGCTCGGGGACGACATTCTCGTATTGCGCGGCGCGTTGGCGAATTCCAGATTTTCCTTGTGTTGTTGACATCGCTGGTCAAAAATGTATAGTACTTGCTGAGCCCCGTTAGAGCCTTTTCCTTTCGGGCCTCTAACGGGGTGAGCTATCGATTGTTTGAATCCCGACTTTATCGAGATAAGTATAAGTTATGACCAGCGTATATACAAAGAGTTTGAACAAGCTTATCGAGGAGTTTGAGAGGCTGCCGGGGATTGGGCCCAAGACGGCTGAACGGCTGGCTTTTTATATACTCAAAGTCGAGCCGGCAGAAGCTATGGGGCTTGCCGAGTCAATCCGGGATGTGAAGAACAAGATTAAACACTGCCAAATCTGTTACAATCTCTCGGAACAACCAATTTGCCAAATTTGTTCCGATGAACGACGAGATAAAAGCTTGATATGCCTTGTCGAGCAGTCAAAAGATATCGTAAATCTTGAAAAAACAGGAGCGTGCAAGTGGGTCTATCATGTTCTTGGTGGTAATATCGAACAGCTAGAAGGGATTGAGCCGGGCGATTTGAATATTGAGAAGATCCTCAAAAGGGTACGGGAAGGTGATGTAAAAGAGGTGATAATGGCGACCAATCCTAATATGGCCGGCGACGGCACAGCACTTTATATAAGCTCACTGCTTAGAGCCACCGGCGTGAAGATTACCCGGCTGGCAAGGGGGCTTCCCACCGGCAGTACCATCGAATATGCAAGCGGCAAAATGCTTACCGATGCTATTATCGGCAGACAGGAATTAGAGTAATATTTCGTCCTTTGTTTGTAAAGTTTCTCAATTACTCCTCAAATATTGACGAAATTCTCCTGTGTGTTATGATATAGAAATCAGAGGACAGAGGTCAGAGGGCAGAATTAGTGGATTAGAGAATTAGAAAAAAGGTTATCAGGTTAACAGAAAATCAGGGCGCAGGGTATCAGGGTACAGGATATCAGGTAAAAGGGTAAAAGAACAAAAGACGGAAGGCAGAAGACGGAATAAATAATTTTTTTCAAGTGTATCTATGAAACTGGAGATGAGCACACAAATGCGGATGGAGCAGAGAATGACGCTCGCTCCGCATATGATACAATCGATGGAGATTCTCCAGCTTCCAATCCTTGTCCTTCAGGAAAGAATAGAACAGGAGCTTAACAGCAATCCTGTTTTGGAAATGACCGAGCCTGCAAATCCCGAAGATGAAGACACCGACTCTGTTGAACAACAGCCTCAGGAAGATATAAACGAGAAAGACTTAGTTCTTGACACAGACAATAATAAAGTTGAAGATTTTGCGCGCCTTGAGAGTCTGAGTGATGGCTTCAAAAACTATATGAACGAGGCGGGTCCTTTCCGGACGCGGGTTTACAGTGATGAGCCGGACAAAAAACTTGAGGCGATAAAAAATGCTGCCGCCTTTCCTCAGTCGCTGCACGAATATTTGACAGAGCAGTGGCGATTGATGGATGCCGAGACGGCTGTGAAAAAAGCCGGCGATATGATTATAGATTATATCGACGACAGGGGGTATCTGACGGTAAGATTGGAGCAGTTGCACAACAAGGACAGGGGTGATTTTACAATCGACGATTTGAAAGAGTCGCTGGAGCTTGTGCAGAAATTAGAACCCACAGGTGTCGGCGCACGGGATTTAAGGGAATGCCTGCTTATCCAGATGGCCCAAAGCAGCGAGGATATGAGTTTTGAATCTCGTCTAATTGCCGAGCATATGGGTGAGCTGCTTGAAAATCACCTGCCTGATATCGCGAAAAAAATGAATTGCGGCATAGACGCAATCAACCGGGCCATCGAGCGTATGAGTAAACTTGACACTTCGCCCGGCCTGCAGGTCGGACGGGACCAAAACCATCCCATTACTCCTGATGTGATAGTGGAATCATTGGATAATTCGAGCCAGTATTCCGTATGCCTTGCTGATTATAATTTGCCGCGATTGAGAGTAAATGACTACTATGCAAAAATGGCAAAAGATGCCGAGGTTACTGAAAAAACAAAAAAGTTTTTGCAGACTAATCTGCGCTCTGCCCAGTGGATTATAGATGCGATAGAGCAGCGAAAGAATACACTGTTGAAGGTAACAAAGGCTGTACTCAAATTCCAGCGGGATTTTTTCGAAAAGGGGCAACTGTATCTTCGTCCGCTGCCGATGTCAAAAGTTGCAGACGATGTTGGTGTTCATCTGGCCACTGTCTCCAGGGCCGTTGCCGGCAAATACATCCAGTGCCCCTGGGGGATATTACCCCTGCGCAAATTCTTTAGCGGCGGCACCGAAGATGTTAACGGCGCAAGTTTAAGCTGGGAAGCCATAAGGGCCAAACTACAGCAGATTATCGACGCCGAGGACAAAACAAAGCCCTTAAATGATGAGCAGATACGCAAGAAATTGACAGAATTAGGCATTAAAAAATTAGCCAGACGCACCGTTGCAAAGTACCGCAAGCTGCTAAACATACCCGCCGCAAGGTTCAGAAAAAAATATTGACTCTGTAACCTGTGTGCTGTTACCAGATTATCAGGTCATCAGGAAACCAGGCTATCAGGAAATCAGGGTACCAGGAAAAAATAATCCGCCTCTGGCGGACAAACCTGATTCCTGATAACCTGATGCCCACTACCTGATATCCTGATAACCTGGTACCCTGATGACGGGTGGCACGGCCATCTTGGCCGTGTTTTCACGGGCTGGAAGCCCGTGCCACTATCTATCATTGCGGACGGCCTACCAGGACCCGGGACTCGGCACGGGCTAAGAAAGGTAAGGGCAGCGTTGCGGGAAAAGGGAGTCCGTTTTGAGCAGGTCAACTCACTCAGAAAGGCCAAGGGGAGGATTGAAATTGTTGTGGGCATCGCTGATGGTCCCGGAGCAGCGGCAAAATTACTCAAATCCATCCCGATGTATCGGGATTTTGCGCCTGAAGGTACCGAATCGCTGCTGATTCACAACATTGAACGGAAACGAAGAAAGCTGCGCTCCGTCGCTGAAGCTTTGGAGCGTAGGCGACTGCTCGTAACCGGCGGCGACGACCGAGGTCTGATGTATGCGCTGCTGGACGTTGCGGACCGGATTGGCTGGGCCGACGACCCGAAAAGTCCGCTGAGCGAGGTTCGCAACGCTCAGGAAAAGCCGGCGGTTGCCGAGCGGGCGCTTTCGATATACACGATGCACCAAGCGAATTTCGAGAGCTACTTCTATGATGAAGGGTACTGGAGCAGGTATCTGGATATGTTAGCCAGGAATCGCTTCAATACGTTCGCACTGCTTTTTGGCTATGAGAACTGGGGGTATTTTTCGCCGCCTTATCCCTATTTCTTTAACCTTGAAGAATTTCCCGATGTCAAAATGGTGGGAATCACCAAAGACAAGCAGCGGCGCAATCTCGAGGCGCTGAACAGAATCATCAGGATGACGCATGAGCGGGGTATGAATTTCACTTTGGGCATCTGGGACCACATTTATCGTGGTGGCGTGCAAGGGCCCAGAGACCGGGCGGACAAACCGACCGAGGGCATAGTGTGGGGCCTGACAGCGGACAACCTGACCGCTTACACGAGGGTCGCATTAACGAAGTTTCTCAAATTAGTGCCGGACATTGACGCAATTCAGTTTCGGATGCACGGCGAGTCGGGGCTCAAGAGAACCGAGATGGGCGGCTTCTGGGAGAACGTCTATCAGGTAATGACCGAGCACGGGCCGAATATTCGCTTCGATGCGCGGGCAAAGAACTTCCCTGATTCGCTGATTGACAAGGCCCTGGAGATGGGTGTGAATATGAGGATATGCACCAAGTACTGGATGGAACAGATGGGCCTTCCATTCCATCCGACGCACATTCATCCTGGGAATCAACATGACAGGCGACACGGCTATGCCGATTTGCTGCGCTATCCGCAGAGGTACAAGATGCACTGGCGGCTGTGGAGCAGTGGAACCACCCGCATACTGCTTTGGGGCGACCCTGATTATGTCCGGCGTTTTGCCCAGAGCACTTACCTGTACGACGGCGAAGGCTTCGAGGTGGTTGAGCCGATGGCAACGAAAATGCAGGACCATCCACCCCGATTGTTATCGGGGAAGCCGTTTGAATTACTCAAGCCACAATACCAGTACTATGATTGGGAGTTCGAGCGCTACTGGCATTTCTTTCAGGTGTTTGGAAGGTTGGGTTATAATCCCGATACGCCGCCTGAGGTTTGGCAAAGAGAATTCCAGCGCCGCTTCGGTGCAGAAGCAGCCCCTTTTGTAGAGCGAGCCATCCACCGCGCAAGCAAGATTCTGCCACGTATTGTGGCGTACACGTATCCGTACAATATGTTTCCGACGACGAGGGGGTGGGTGGAGAAACAGCGGATGAAGGATTTGCCCGAATACGCTAAGGCCCTGCCAAGTGACACCCAGCAGTTTCTCAGTATTGATGAGGCCGCCAAGTGTCAATTGGAGGGGAAAGATTCTGCGAAGATTTGGCCGCAACAATCCAGCCGATGGTTCGCCAGAGTGTCAAAGGATGTTCTGAGCCTGGTTGAACAAGCCCAAAAGCGAATCGGCCGCAATAGAAACAAGGAGTTCGATTCGACAATGGCGGATATGAGAATACTTGCCTACCTGGCTATGTACCATTCACATAGAGCTAAAGCGGGAGTAAGTTACGCATTATTCAAACACAGCAAGGATATCAATGCCTTCGACGATGCCATCGCTCACGAAAGGCGAGCGATTGAGGCGTGGGAGAAGCTGGTGGCCTCGGCTGGAGATGTTTACAGCGAAAATCTTATGATGGGCCGTGAAAGCGCCGGTTTGTCCGGGCACTGGTCGGATGAGCTGGTAAGGCTGAAAGACGGGCTGGGAAAACTCAAGCAGCAAAGGAGTAGTTCGTGGCACGGGCTTCCAGCCCGTGAAAACACGGCCAAGATGGCCGTGCCACAACCGGTGATAGCGCATGTGCCAATTCGCAAGGCCCGGCCAGGTAAGAAGCTGGTCATTCGCGCGACGGTAATCGCCGGGGAGCCTGCGGTAATGGTTCGACAGGCTCACCATCCCGAGCAGAGTCGAGGGAGTGTAAAGGTTGGCTGCCGCAGCGGTCCAGCACCAAAACGCACTTTGCCGGGCGACATTTTCGGTTCGATAGGAAAAACCACTTTGCTCACCTCCGTTTTGGTGCTGGATAATTACACATGGGTGGATATGAAGCGAACCGAGCCGTTTGTATATCATGCGGCGATAAAGGGTAAGGATGTGAGGGCGGGTTTGAACTACTTAATCGAAGCCAGTGACGGAAGCGGGCGAGCGAGAACCGAATCGATTTCGGTAGTGGTTACAAATGACGACAAACCGCCGCTGCTGAAGCATACACCAATAACCAGCGCGCCGGCAGAGAAACCTCTGATAGTGACGGCGGAAGTCAGGGACCACTCCGGAGTTAAGTGGGTGCGTTTGCGTTACCGCAGTGTAACTCAATTCCAGGACTACCGGACGCTGGAGATGGTGGAGACGGACAGGAAAGGCGAGTATAGGGCGGTCGTTCCGAGTGAGCATGTCGAAGCGAAATGGGACTTTATGTATCTGTTTGAAGTTATGGATAAAAAAGGCAACGGGAAGATTTATCCCGATTTGGAGCAAGAAGCACCGTACGTCGTGGTGAAGCTGCGGCGATAAGTTATCAGAATAAGGAGGTAAGCCAATGGTAAATCGAAGAAAATTTCTAACCGCGGCAGGTAGTGTCATGGCAATCGGCAGTCTGCTGGAGCGGCCCCGAATCTTGAAGGCGGTGCCCCAGGCCGCCACGGAATTGGGCAAAGTGAAGATTCGTGATGTGAAAACTGCTTCGGTAAGGATAAAATATGACGCTCACCTGGTAAAGGTAACCACCGACTCCGGCCTTTATGGTCTGGGCGAAGCCTACAACCGCGCCGGAGTTGTCGATCACATTCACAGCATCAAGCGACAAATCATCGGTCAGGACCCGCTGGGCGTGGATTACCTGTGGCACAAGATGATGGATGCGGGCGTTGGACAAGGCTCACGGTCCGGCTCGCTTACCGGCGCGATATCTGGGATTGAGACAGCGTTGTGGGACCTGGCCGGCAAGATTCTTAACGTGCCCGTTTATGTCCTTTTAGGCGGCAAGTTTCGCGACAAAGTACTGATATATCATGATACCGGCTCGCCCAATACCATTGACCCGAGGCCGTGGGTTGAAGAGGCACAGCGGTCGAAGGCATACGGCTTTAAGGCAATGAAGTTCGATTTGAATCGGTTCCGAGGTGAGAGATGGAACCGCACGCTGTCCTCACAGGACATGAAGGCGTGGGTGAAGATATTGGAGGCGATTCGGGTGGAGCTGGGTCCGGACTTTCCGCTGGGCGTTGATTTCCACTGGGCGTTCAACACGCGGGAGGCGATGCGTTTTGTTCAGATGGTCGAGCATCTGAACTTGTGGTTTTTGGAAGACCCGATGCCACCGGAGAACGCCGATGCCTTTGCCCGGCTGACCGCCGTCAGCAAGGTCCCCATCGCCACGGGCGAGAACTTGTTCACTCGGCAGAGCTTCCGGCCGTTTATCGAGAAGCAGGCGTGTGATATTATCCAGCCGGACACGCAAAAGTGCGGCGGATTGCTTGAGATTAAAAGAATCGCCGACTGGGCTGACCTGTACTACATCAATATGCTCTGTCACAATATGTGCACACCTGTCGGCACCATTGCTTCAGGACACGCCTGCTTGGCCATCCGCTCGTTTGTGGCGCTTGAATCCGACAGCGTTGAGCTGCCGCACTGGCAAGATATTATAAAGCGCGACGGCCCAATCTATAAAGACGGCTCTCTGGAAATTCCCAACAAACCCGGTCTGGGTATAGAATTGGATGAGGAAGTCTGCCGAAGGCACCTGGCGAAAGGAACCGGGTTCTTCGAGTGAGCCGCACCCCGTTAGAAATTTTGGAAACGGGCAGCATCCTACAAACGAGAAGATTTCTAACGGGGCGAGCCGGTGCGATTGAAGATAAACCAGAGCGGCAAGTAGTCCTTCAAATTAGCTGTTGAATGGAGGAAAACAAGATGACAAAAGAAAACACAGTTGACCACAGAAGATTTCTCCGAAAGTCCCGTAAGTCCGCTTGGGGACGCCTTCCGGCGGGACGCCTTGCGGCGGAGTCCTTAGGACTAACGGGGTTTACGTTGATTGAACTGCTGGTGGTAATTGCCATCATTGCCCTGCTGCTCGCCATTCTGCTGCCGAGTCTGAACAAAGCCCGCGACCAGGCCAAGGGCGTTACGTGCCGCAATAATCTTAAGCAAATCGGCCTGGCGTTTACGTTGTATACCGACGATAATGATGACAAATTCCCCCGCAATGGTGGTATTTGGATTGTCAAGTTTCTGCCCTATATCGGTGGTCAAGGGGACCAGGACGAGGACTACCGCCAGATGGGTGTGTACAACTGCCCGAGTTATCCAAACAAAGAGCAAACGCTCGATTACGTGATTAACTCCTGGAAGGACGGCGTCGATGAATACATCGGCTACAGCCCGGCCAGCGATTTCCGCCGGCCCGCCTCGAAGATATTTTTGGCCGACAACGAGTATGCAGTAAACGCTTCTGGAAACTCAATCCGTCAGATTATCAGAAAAGGCGCTGGATTGCCCGGTAGAGGCGGTTTCGACGTTTGGCACCCACGCCATCTGCCCACCGGCACCAACCAAAACCGACGAGTGGCCAAGGCCCGCCATCGCGACGGCTGCAACGTGGCATTCATGGACGGCGGCTCCGGTTGGATCCAGGGCGAGAAAATGACTCCACAAATGTGGCAGCCCAAATAACGGCAGGCATTGCGGCGGGCTTTTCCACTTTCACAATTCGCGAAACGTACTCACAACATGCTCAACGGGTGGCTTCGGTTCTTCAGCGGGAACTCAACCGGCGCGTTCAGCCGGTGTGATTCATATACCGCCAATATCATCTCTAAAGCCGCCCGCCCGTCATACACGCTGCCCTTCGGTTGCGTGTTCGTCTCGATGGCATGGAGCAAGTCGAGGGCAATTAGGCGATTGCCAAAACGGTGGTTAGAGTCGCTAAGCGTTTCCGGTTTATCAATCCCGGCACTGGAGATCTGCTTCCACCGGGCCTTGCTGCACCCAGGCTGCCAGGAGGGGTCTTCGACAAACCAAATTTCCGGCAAAGCACCGGTCGTCATCGTGAGTATTCCCTTTGTTCCAAGAACCTGCAGCCCAAAGCGTTTCGATGCTCCATGCCTGACACGCTGCGTTGAGAAATAGCCCATCGTTGTTCCACCAAAACGGTACATCGCATGAATCTCGTCTCCGGCAAGGGGACCAATGCCTTCGGCTCCGTCACGTACCTCGTTCTTAGTAACAGACTTTCGGCCATCCCTCACCTCTGCGAGACACCATTGCGCATCACCGGCAAAGAAACGCATCAGATCCATAATGTGTGTACCGAGTACCATCAGGTCCTCACCGCCACCACGGCGGTCCTCTTTGCCCCGGCCGCGTAACTCAAGTATATCCCCCAATTTCCCGTCGGCGATAACCTGCTGCACATGCTGCAGCGCTGGGCTGTAGCGGGTCTGATGAGCAATAGCCAGTTTCAAATTCCGCTTTTCAAGGGCAGCGACCATTTCGTCAGCCTGCTCAAGGGTCTGGCACATAGGTTTTTCAAGAAAGACGTGGCAGCCAAACTCTGCACATGCCAATACCATCTCGTGATGGCAGTCCAGCCAGCGAGGGGCTACGCTTACGATTTGCGGACGTTCTTTTTCCAGCATCTTGCGATAATCAGCATAGGCTCTCGGCGCTTTAAGCCGCTTGGCGGCTGCGGCACGACCTTTAGAATCCTGGTCTGCTACGGCCACCACCTCCGCCTGGTCTATGTCGTTCCACACCACGTCCAGCCCGTGGCCGTAGTTACCCCGGCCAGTCCTGCCAATTACCGCAACCCGATACTTCGAGCCTTTTGCGTCAGCACTATGCGTCCGGCCCGCAGCCTCGTGCTTCGCAGCGAAGCCCTGCTTCGCAGAGTAGTACAATGCTGTCAGCCCAACCGCCGCGTTTTTGATGAACTCTCGTCGTCTCATGGATTTACTCCTGCCTTCTACTGTGTTCTAAAAGTTTATCTTTGCTTGACCCACGCTTCATTAAACTGTGCATATTTGATGGTCTTGTTCGGGGCACCTCCTCGGTCATTATGATGGTAACTGTAAACCACGTGCAAGGTATCGTTACGACCCATGATAATAGACGGATAGCCGCTGCTGGTCGCAATATTTCTGCTACGCGTGTCCAGTTCAAGGTGCCGGGTATGCTCCCAGGTTTTCCCTTCATTAGTTGAAATCGAAACCGCCAGACTGTGCCTGCCGTTTTCCGTATCGTTATATGCCAGGACCCAGTGACCATTTCGCAAAGTAACTATATCAGCTCCCGATCCCGGGTTAGGCAATTCAGAATCCCTCGCCAGAGACCACGTTAAGCCTTTGTCTTTGGAAGTGCTGATGTGAAGACGCTTAGGTGCAGGGCCGTTGTCACGCATGTAGGCAACTAATGTTCCGTCAGCTTTTTTTGCGATGCTGGGCTGTATGTTTCCTGTTCCGACCAGCGGCTCACTGAACTGCCAGCTATTACCGCCGTCGTCCGTTATGGCCATTAATGAAAAGCTGAATCCGTCCGAGTAAAGAGGAATGATGATTCGATTCTTATCAACGATAACAGCTTTGTTTTTGGTCTGCCAACCCATGCGCCTAAAATATGCATAACCGAGCTGCTGCTCTGTGTATCGGCCTGTGGCATCGTAGAGCCGACCTCTTCGCATCATATTCTCGCCCCGCGCCTTGGCAAGCAACTCCGCTCTCCATCTGTCTAACATTCTGCGAGTAGCTTCATCTGATATATCAGTACTATCAGAAAGATATTTTGCGTATTCTTTAATTTGTCTTTCAATAGATTTGACAAAGCGGTCGCCGGGCTGTATGCCTCGTTCGGATGAGTCACCGGGTTTGACATGTAAAACATCCTGCCACGACCATTTTGGTGGTCCTTCCTGCTTCATATAGTTTTCGCTGATTCGGTATTTAGGCAGGGAAGTCTCCCACTGGTTTGCTATGACCGTGTACCACATCAGCCAGAGCCGGTCATGAGCATCGATGAACAAAATCGGATTGATATCCGGGAATCCGGGGACATCTGCCATAACGAACGGCTTGCTCCACTTTTGCTCACCGGCCCGGAGCCGCGCCCCCATGATCGCTACGTCATCTGCCCATCGTTCGCCGGAGCCTTGAAACCAGGCTGTTAGAAGGTCGCCGTTTGGCAGCTCAACGATCGTCGAGCCGTGTACGTGCTGCTTGACAAGAGGAAATATCTCTATGGCCTGGTAAATAACATTTTCACCGTCGGCCATACGATTCACCGGTGTTAAAAATGTGTCCGCACAACCTGCGCTACCTGCTGCAAGCAGCAGGCATAGAAACAACACCGAAAATTGCTTGCAAATCGAATTTCTCTCATTTTCCTTCATCTTAGTTCCCTTCCCTTCGACTACGCTCAGGGCATGCTTGTGGAATTTCCCTTTAACAGATTTAACCATATTCAAAAGCGTCTAACCCTTCGACTACGCTCAGGGCATGGTTTTTTCTACTAAGTAAACTTGCTTAACAAATATAACACACAAAGGCGTTGTTTTGTTGTTTTTTCTCGCAATAAACGTCTTCCCTTCGACTTTGCTCAGGGTGGTGAGCCTGTCGAACCATTAAGTTCTGCCTTACTCGATTCTTGATTCTCGTCGAGTATCCAGTATCGACTCGAACTTCGGGGTTTTTTCAGGACCCTGTTCGGGGGGATTCAATTCAAGACGCACCCCCTCTTAATGACGATGTAAGGGATAGTTTCTAATTTAATGTAAACCCTTATTTCACAAGGAGCTGCGCTATGGTTAAACGTAGAGCTCTAATGGAATCAATATCGTTTAACCTGCATAGTTTTCTCAAAAAAACAGGCGAAAATTTATCACTAACGGACAAGAAATTCCTTCGAGACGGATTTATTGGGCTGCTGAGGGCTGGACAGCCTATCGTCTGTCAGATGGCACGGCATCTACCAAACCAAAGGACAAAGTTCATATCACGACTTGACCGTCTTGACCAGCATTTGGTAAAGAATAGTGACT
>JAUWBX010000444.1 GCA_030609625.1 Phycisphaerae bacterium | reverse complement strand
TTTTTATAGCCATTTCTGTTTATTTCTGGTAGAATTTCCGGTTAATTGTCATTGTGAGCATTGCGTCGTCGTACCGACGACGGCTAAACAACCCCGCGTGAAACGCGGGGCTAAATAATATTGCTATGGGCAAAGAAGTGAAATCCAAGTGGAACGGTTTCTCGTTGAAGCCGCGTAAAGAGATGCCCGAAGGGCTGTGGGTGCGGTGTCCGGGCTGTGAGCATATGCTCTATAAAAGCGCCGTTGAAAAGAACTTTAACGTCTGTCCGGAATGCAATCATCACTTTCGCATCGAGGCGGCGACTCGAATTAAATATCTGGCCGATGAAGATTCTTTTCAGGAGATTCTTGGCGATTTGACGACCGATGACCCACTGAGCTTTAAGTTCAGGGGAACCACTTATAAACAGCGAATCAAAGACGACGCGAAAAAATCCGGCGCAAAAGAGGCCATGTTAATCGGCAAGGCGTTTATCAAAGGCAGAGGCATTATCTTAGCGGTGATGGAGCCGAATTTCCTGATGGGCTCAATGGGTTTTGTAGTCGGTGAGAAACTCTGCGCGGCGATTGATATGGCGATGGCCGAAAAACTTCCTTTAGTAGCGATTTGCTGCTCCGGCGGGGCAAGGATGCACGAGGGCGTAGTGTCATTAGGGCAGATGGCCAAGACTTCCGCTGCGTTAGCGAAATTCGACGAGGCCGGCGGACTTTATATCTGTGTCTTGACCGACCCGACGACCGGCGGGGTCACGGCGAGCTTTGCAACGTTGGGCGATTGTTTAATAGCTGAGCCGGGGGCACTTATCGGTTTTGACGGGCCGCGCACGATTGCTGAAACAATAAAGGTGGAGCTGCCGGAAGGATTCCAGACGGCTGAGTTTATGTTAGAGCACGGCTTTCTGGATATGATTGTGAACCGCAGGGACCTTCGCAGCGAAATCGCACGCCTTATAGACTACTGCCAGAAATGATTCGTATCTCGTCGTGCGTATTGCATTTCTGGAGATTTTAGTCAAGTACCAGGTTGTCTTGTGTAGAACCAAAAAGGATTAGTGTATCATGAACTTGGAAAAGAAATTTGAAGATATAAAGCAGGACCACAAAAAGGCTTTACGGAAAACCGCGGCACGTGTGGTCTTGGGTTCGTCGGTTATACGAGTTTTTAGAGCAGGAACAAAATCAGAGATTCAACCTATACTGGAAAATATTGACATAGATGTCTTGCGGACTATTAAAAATGAAACACAATTTAAGAGTTGGTTTAATAAATGTTTAGCACATATAGTGAAAATCATAAACGATACAAATAGAGGAAATAACAGAATTGGGAACGGTTACGGACATGCCACAAAAATTTTAACCCTATATGTCCGAGAAATGGTTCTTAATCGGCGATATTTCACTGATAAAGAAGTTCGGCGAATCCAGAAGTGGCTTTACACACCTATCGACGGTGTAGCTATGAAAGCGATCAGGAAGGTGGGTGAAGAACTGCGATTCAATAAAATCAGAGACATTGACGAGAGGAACTTCTATCAACTACAAAAACGTTTGGGCGAGGTAGCAGCAAAAGTGGGTGTCCCCCGTATTTGGTTTGATGATGTTTGGGGCGTCCGGGAATTAGCATGAACAAGGATTTCTGAAAAATGCTTTGTGGACTGACTGACCAGTAAAAATGGCGCTAAATTTTTTCGTTAGTTGTTAGCACGCGAATAATCGCAAAATCGGGCTTTCACTTCTGATTGAATATCCGTATAATCTGGGGAAAATAGCGTAGCGCTTTGCCGCTCGTGATTTGATGAATCGTCATTCCGAGCGAAGCGTAGCGGAGTCGAGGAATCTGTTTTAATAGACCCATCGGCTTCGCTCGGGGTGACAACCTTTCGCAGGAATGACATTGGGAATAGATAATGGGGTATTTTCGGGAAAATATTGAACAGGTAAAAGGTTACGAGCCGGGTTTTCAGCCGAAGGAAACAGACATACTAAAGCTGAACACCAATGAAAATCCCTATCCACCCTCGCCTGCGGTAATGAAAACGTTGGCTGAAATAAATGTTGAACAGCTTCGCCGATACCCCGACCCTGTTGGAAATGAATTCCGGCAGGCGGCGGCGGAAATTAACGGTGTGCAGCCCGATAATATTATGTGCTGCAACGGTGGAGATGATTTGCTGACTATTGCTTTTCGTGCGTTTTGTGATAGAAATCGGCCTGCCGCATATCCTGTTCCGACATATTCGCTCTATCCGGTATTGGCCAAATTGCAAAGTTGCAAGGCAATTGAAGTTCCGTTCGATGATGAATTCAATCTGCCGGCCAGATTGGCGAGTACTAATGCGGCCCTGACCATTGTTTGCAATCCGAATGCGCCGAACGGCAGCTTTATAAGTATCGATGAGCTGGCTTCGTTGGCAGATGAACTTTCAGGGATATTATTGATTGATGAGGCATACGTGGATTTTGCCGAGGCCAATTGCACGGAGCTGGTTAAAGAATTCGATAATGTGATTATACTTCGGTCGATGAGCAAAGGGTATAGTCTTGCGGGGATACGGCTTGGATATGCCATCGCTCAGTCTGACTTAATAGCGGGCCTGATGAAGGTCAAAGACTCCTACAATGTTGATGCTGTTGCCGTTGCCGTGGCCGCCGCTGCGATAAAAGACCGAAAGTATTTCAGCGAAACAACCGAAAAAGTAAAGAAGGCCCGTGGCTTATTGGTCGCACAACTGCGCGATTTAGGATTTGAAGTGCCTCAAAGCTGTGCCAATTTTGTCCTTGCCGAGAGCAAAAACTGCAAGGCAGGCAAGATTTATGATAAACTGGTAGAGCGCAGGATTTATGTCAGATACTTCAACCTGGCCAAGCTCGATGATAAGTTGAGAATAACCGTAGGCACAGGCGAACAAAACGATAAAC
>JAUWBX010000475.1 GCA_030609625.1 Phycisphaerae bacterium | reverse complement strand
GACAAGTACCGCTTCTCGCAGGCCAGATGCTATTTCAGCTTTGCAAACAGGACAAGAATGGGATACTATACACGAACGTTCAGAATTGATGGGAACTGCGAATTGTTGGCTCATCTTGCTGGTATGACGGCTGAAGTCTGTGAGAGGATTCAGAGAATTGACTGCGCATCGAGAGAAATGATATTGTTAGACCAGGTGTATTATGACATTGACACCGGATAAAATTGAACTGGCGCAGCAAATTGCGGATGCTCTGGAAGAAGGAATAAAGGCAGGCCCCCACGTATTCTTCGGCTCGACCCATACAAAATCGGACTACTGTAAGAATCTCATAAAACCATTACTGGGGAAATATGACATCGAAATTTTGCTGGAATCCTTGCCGCCTCATGTTGCTAAATCGCTCGGAGAAAAATATTCTAGGCTTATGTTCTGTTTTGACGCCACTGGGGAGCTACTTAATCAAGACCTGCCTGCCAATACTGTCGTTCGCTATGTGAATGACCTTATAAAAGAGTTGCGCGGCATAGCACAAGGAAGTGAGCAAAATATGACAGCCGCGAAACAAAAGAACAAACGTCGTTCAAAGAAAAAACCCCAAAAATCCAGGCCCATAAACAAACTCTTCACTTTTGGGCCGTGTCAAGTCTTTTTTGACGGCCGCGACCTAAATGTTGGAACAGGAGCTGCACTTGATATTGCAAAAGCTCTCATTGAAAATTTCGGTCATGTAGTCCCTTTTCAAAAACTTGATGAAAATAGCCCGAAGAAAGAGGCGACCGAGAAAATACGCACTGCGATAAGACGTCTTCGAAAAACAATCAAGTCAGCAGGAATCCCCGTCGTAATAGAAAACCGCAAAGCTGAAGGATACCTGATGCTTGAATCGACGAAATAAGGTGTCCATTCAGCGACTTCAAGTAGTCACACTCCGTCACAAAGAAACACGCTAAAAACACAGACAGAAAACCACTTTGCGCCCATACTACCTCTGAGTTAAATCGCCTGTTAGCAAAAACGTGTTGGTACGAAATTTGACAGAGTCGCCCAAAGAAAGAAAAGGATGCGGACATGAAAATCGAAAAAATGGCAATCGACCAAATCCAGAAAGCTGACTACAACCCAAGGGTAGAATTAAAACCCGGTGACCCGGCCTATGAGAAGCTAAAGAACAGTATACAAACTTTCGGATTCTGCGAACCACTTATTTTCAACCGCAGGACCGGTCACCTGATCGGCGGACATCAGAGACTGGCGGTATTAAAAGATATCGGCTATATTGAAGCCGAGGTCGTGGTAGTCGACCTGCCGCCGGTGCACGAGAAGGCGTGTAATGTTGCATTAAACCAAATCCAGGGCGAGTGGGATGAACGAAAACTTGCCCTGCTGCTCGATGAACTAACAAAGGCCCCTGAATTCAACGTTGGCCTTACCGGCTTTGAAAGCGGGGAAATCAGTGACCTTCTCGACAGAGCCCTTAACGCCGACTCACCTCAAACAAAAGAGGAAAATTTCGATGCGGAAGAAGCCCTCGACAGGGAAAATCCTGCCCTCACACAGTCCGGAGAATTAATAGTGCTTGGCAACCACCGCCTTTTATGCGGAGATTCCAGTAAGCTCTCAGCCCTAAGAAAACTTATCGGTGACAACAATATCCACCTGTTCTTCACTGACCCTCCGTATAACGTGGATTATTACGGCGGCAACCGGCCTCAGCCGGACAAGGCCCGGCCAAAGCAGTCACGGCAATGGAAAAGGATCTATTCTGACAATCTAAGCCAGGTTCAATACACAAAATGGCTGGGCACAGTTTTGCTAAATGTCAGCAAGTTCCTCGCTGCCGGAGCACCTGTATATATCTGGAACGGCCACAGACAGTTTGGCCCCATGCACCAATTATTGGAGTCTATTGGTATCAAGGTCTCCTGCGTAATTACATGGGCCAAGGAATCCTTTGCCATTGGCTATGGCGATTACAATCAACAAACTGAGTTCTGCCTTTACGGCTGGCTGGAGAATAACGGCGCACACAGATGGTATGGCCCTACTAACGAAAGCACCCTCTGGCAGATTCATCGTGACCCGACCAGGGAATACAAGCATCCTACTCAGAAACCCCTCGAACTTGCCGAACGGGCAATGCGCAATTCAAGCAGGCGTGGCCAAATAGTCTTAGATACCTTCCTCGGCAGCGGTACAAGCCTGATCGCAGCGGAAAAACTATCTCGCAAATGCCTTGGTGTTGAGATTGATGCTCACTATTGTGACGTGATTGTAAGGCGATGGATCGCCTTTGTGGGTATTGATAACGCCCCACAGAATCTTGTGGAAAAATACTGTGTTGGCAAATCTGAAAAAGTAAAAATATGAGCCCGGACAATTTAGCACAAACTCAAGAAAACCCTCAGCCTTCAGATAACACACCTGACGAGACCGGGGTGCGTACTTTAAGCCTTCTGCAGAAAATCCAGGCAGGTACTGTTGACCCAAAATGTATAAGACCGGCTGAACGCCATCTGATTGTCAGCTACTTGATGGCCGATGGCTATTCCACTGCAGACATGGCCCAGATACTGAAAGTTTCTGACAGATCTATCGAGCGGGACAAACAAGCCGTACGTAAAAAAAATGCCTTAGCTGCAGACCCGGAGTTGGTCGAACAGATG
>JAUWBX010000370.1 GCA_030609625.1 Phycisphaerae bacterium | reverse complement strand
AAGTATAGGATTGGCAAGCGAATGAATATTGTTTCAGCAGTTATATTGTTGGTTGTGGGGTTGGTAATACTGTGGAAGTGCGCTGAGTTGTTAGTGGCTGGTGCGGTTGCATTGGCACGGCGGCTCGGCGTCAGCTCACTTGTCGTCGGCATGACGGTGGTGGCTATGGGTACCTCGGCACCTGAATTAGCTGTGAGCATCGCCGGTGTTCTGGAAAAGTCAGGCGAAGGAGGAAATCTAGCTATCGGTAATGTCTTCGGCTCAAACATTGCGAATTTAGCTCTTGTCGGCGGTCTGGTCGCTCTTATTCGGCCGCTCATGGTCAAGAAGCAAACGCTCCGCCGTGAGATACCTGTGATGATTCTTATGGCACTGCTATTGTGGCCTTTTCTGAATAATTCATATCTGTCCCGACCGGAAGGCATTGCGTTGTTAGCTGTCTTTGCGGTCTTGATGCTGCTGACGATACATATCGCACGGAAAGAAGCTGGAAACGTGAAGCGTGAAGTGGCAAGCGTGAAGCGAGATACGAGACACGATACACGAGATATGAAGAAGAATGTGTTGTTTATTGTCATTGGATTGATAGGATTGGCTTTGGGGGCAAAAATGGCAGTGGAGGGGGCTGTGTTCATCGGCAAAGAAATCGGCTTGAGCAAAGCTGTTATTGGCCTGACTATCATCGCATTCGGGACATCTCTTCCGGAACTCGCAACCTGTGTGGTGGCGGCTACCAAAGGCCATCATGACATTTCCGTCGGCAATCTGGTAGGCTCCAATATCTTCAACACGCTGCTCGTTGTCGGTGGAGCAGGCGTCGTTCGGCCATTTTATATAGAACAACAGTTCGCAGGAGGGACCGATTACTGGATTATGATTATCGTCAATGCGGCTTTTGCCTTGGCGGTCCTTGTTGGCAGACGCACTATCGGGCGCCTAAGCGGTACGCTGCTGCTCTGCGGATACATTGGATACTTAGTGTATTTATTCGGGTATAGCGGGTAAGGGGAGACGGCAATCGTTAAAATTGTGCGGTGATATTAGCGAGAAGCTCTTTTAGAAAGGCGATATTATGGCAAGCATGAAGTGTATCTCGCATTAAAGTAGTTTGGTGAGGATTTCATCTTCAACTATAAAGGCTGTTCCGTGTCTGGTGCCGGGAGGAAAGGACAGCTTATCAGTAATTGACTCCCAATTCTTGAAGTCCTTTGACCTTAGGCCTTCGTACCGATGACGTGTGTATCCATCATAATATAGATACCAATAGTCGCCGATTTTCAGGGCGGTCGGGCCTTCGACCCAGTCGGGCGAAATCGTCTCGGACGCATGGCCGTATGGCCCTTGGAGTTTTTCACTGTAAGCAATACGGATATTCTTTTTTGCCACAGGCTCTTTCGTCTCATCTTTGAGGAACATTACATACCTGTCGCCGTCCTTGATGATTGTGGCATCAATCACATTAAACCCGTCATTATAGAAAAGCCTCGTCCTGGAATAGGTCTGGAAGTCCTTAGTTGTAACGCAGTAAATTCTGTGATTTAGCTGTTTCCCTCTATCTCTGTCACCCGTGTTTTCGGTGCTGGTAAATCGGCCGGGGATTGTTGTGGACCAATAGATAAGGTACTTTTTGCTCGTGGAGTCATAAAAAATCTCGGGTGCCCAGCAGTTCATCGCCGTCGGCTCATGCTCCATAACAGGAATATATTTCTGTTCGGACCATTTGATGAGGTCTTTGGAGTGAGCGATTCCGATACCTTTTTCCCGCCAGCTACTGGTCCAGACCATATGAAAAGTGCCGTCCGGCCCGCGGCAGATGCAGGGGTCGCGCATCAGCATGCCTGCGACCTGCGGCTTAAGAAACGACCGGTCGTTTTTTAAGGCAGTCCACTTCAGGCCATCGGGACTGTATGCCAGGTGCAAGCCGTCCTGGCCGTTGTCTTTGAAGTAAGAGAACAAGTAGTTCACCCCGGCTTTTACCTGTTTTTCCTCAGACAGGCCTATTGAGTTGAAAATGCAGGCTATCAGAATAGCGGCTATCAGCAGATTTCTATTCACAACGAAGTTCTCCCAGGAAAACAAGAAAGATTGTCAGTTGTTTTTTAGATTTATCTTCTTGCAGGTGCGCCACAGCAACTAAAATATCAATTCTCGTCAAAACACCTTAGTGTACAATGAGCAGGAGCACAAGGGATAAATGCACAAGGTCAAGCCCCGGCTGATATTACCGGGGCAGACAAGAAATGCCGAATCCCGATTAAAACCATCGGGATAGGTATTGAACTGAGTTCTTCCCCCTCTATTATAACCACTCACCAATCACCACCCATCAATTACCATTTCTTCTGTGTCAGTCAGTATCCAACCAGTCTGTGACAGTCAGTGTCTAAAAAAGTCCGTGTCAGTCAGTGTTACTCAGTCCCAATTGAATTTTAGGGGTTCTTCGAGCAAATCCTGAATTCGCTGCTTTACGTTTTCATTCTTTAATTTTTCATCCCTCCACTTGAAAATCTCACCTCTGCTTTCCCTGATACGTTTTCGCAGCTCCTCAAGCCACTTAATCAGCCGTTCGTATGCTATTTGCTTCCTCCTGACAATCAGGTCAAACCTGCCGGCAACCACCTCTTCCAGCTCAGCGACTAATTTTTTCTTTTCTTTCTCGCTTTTGGCAGCTTTGATTTTCCTGAGCAGCTCATCTCGTCTTTTTTTCAGTTGCAAATCTTCTATAAGAACCCTGGCTAATTCAGGATTCCTCCTTCCCTCTTCAAAAATCCGCCAATACTTTCTCCTGACGAGCTCAAATTTCTTCGCATAAAGGTCCGGACTTATCTTTTTTAACTTAGCCAATTCCTGGGCTTCCCTGGGGACGGCCTTTCCAAGCCATTCAAGAAACCTTTCGCGCCTCTCGCTCCACCACTTGGCCATACGCTCTTTGATTATTTTGCCGAACTCCTCATGGCCGTGTCTTATAAGTTCGACGCTAAACTGGTTTGGGTCTTTCTCGCGCAGCTTGGCCAGCTCCTTTGCCTTTGCCGGGTTGCTTTCTTGCAGGCCCTTCATAATGCGGTCAATTTCCTCATCTGTTAGCTCGAACCTTCTGGAACCTCGTCCCGGCCCCCGTCCCGGTCCTGGTGGCCGTCCCGGCCCAGGCCCTGGTCCTCTTGATTCATCCTCAGTCCAGATGCCTTTTTCATCCTTCTCGGCAGCAGAGCAAGGCAGAACGGTTACTGTTGCCACGGCTGCTATGACCAGAATTAAAATGACTCTACGACTTAACTCCATTTTTTTATCCCTTCCAGAAATCACTATTATTAATTTCTATAAGCTCCATCTCTAATTCTGTTATGCTTCTGTCGCCGTTGCCGTCGTCTTCGCCCAACTGCAAGGCCAGCAGTTCGTTTTCAATCTGCTCAATTTCAACAGTGAAAGTCGCCAGGTTCGCATCGGCGGCGGCAATATCATCGCTCTCCCAAATTGCTGTGGGTATTATGGAGGCATATTGCACTCCACCATTGGGTTCAACGCCGCCTTTATCGAATAATCTTAGGCCTATCGCCGTCAGAATAATAACTGCCGCCGCAATGCCGACTACCTTGTAAGCTATTTGCTTAAAAACGTATGTTCTTCCTGCCGGCAGACGCATGGCGATTTCAGCCTTTATATTGGCTATGAGCATATCATCAGGCTCCGGCGCAGGGTGTTCACGG
>JAUWBX010000066.1 GCA_030609625.1 Phycisphaerae bacterium | reverse complement strand
AGCTCTTCTTTCAACTGCCCGAAGCCGGGTCCCGGCACGGCACCTAATCGAATTAAATCGTGGCCGTTGAGCAGCGGCTTCGGCCGTAACTCAACGTCCCCTAATGCCTTTATCCTTTTGCGCAGCTTACTTAAGGCGACCACTCCCTCACGGTCGGGGCTCTGTTTGGCCTTCTCAATCGCTCTCTGGAACTCGTACAGGTCCTGGAAATACGGCTCGGCAAGAATCTTCTTCAAACCGGCTAAGGACATCCGCTCATCGAGCAGTTTGCCTCTGTTGGCCAATAAGAATTTTATATGTTTGTTTTGACTTCTGCTTAGTTTCAGAACTCGACACTTCTCAATTGCAAATTCCGTCTGGCAGCCGGCTAAAAAACAGGCCAATGCCAATGCAAAATCAACTTTCTTTCGCAATTGACCTAATACCTCAACTGCCGTTTTTCTTTGTTTGCAAGACAACCTGGGAAAGACCGCTTCAGCCAATCCGCTATCGAACAGCATCGACGCCCCCGCAGCACGATTAGGATTAGCGAGTATGCCCTCCAATTCGATTGATATGCGTTCGCCGCTTATTTTCGTTATATTTTTTGCGTTGCTGCAAATCGCCGACCATGTCAACGGCTCAATCGCAAAGCCTAATTGAGTCGAAAACCGCACCGCCCGCAGCATTCGCAGATAATCTTCGCCGAAGCGCTCGGCGGGCCTGCCGATAGTTCGCACTATCTTTGCTCTAAGGTCAGCCTGGCCATCGACATAATCGATTACCTCTTTTTGCAAAGGGTCGTAAAACATCCCGTTTATAGTAAAGTCTCTTCGGCTGGCATCTTCAGCAGCATTGGCAAACTTAACTGCGCCGGGGTGTCTGCCGTCAGCGTAGTCGGTCTCGGTTCTGAACGTGGCAACTTCTACCTGTCGGTTTTCGACCAAAACAATGATTACACCGAATTTTGCTCCGACCTTCAACGTGCGTCTGAACAGTCCTATTACGTCTTTGGGCTGTGCATCGGTAGCAACATCATAGTCTTTGGCGCGTTGACCCAACAACATATCGCGCACACATCCTCCGGCCAACAACGCCTCAAAGCCGTTTCGCTTCAATCGCTTAATTACTTTTATAGCTGCCTGTTTATTTGTCATTCGTTCATCTTCTGTAATATGGTTACCGCCATAGTTCCCCACCGGCGTCGCTCTACTACTCGAAATTGTCCGTACCGGTCCAACAAAGATACCTTTTGGGTTGTCCTGACAATGACAATTCCGTCACCAGCCACCTGAGCACCCAACAAATCCAGCAAACCGCTCAAAGCTGAACCATCCTGAACATCCATTGTAGCGGCATAGGGCGGGTCAACAAAAACAAGGTCATACTTTTGCCGGTCCGGATTAAGCGACACCCCAATTTTGAAGGCGTTTGTCCTTATAACTTTCGATTCTTTAACAAAGTCGGCTTTTTCTATGTTTTTTTTTAGAACCGAAATAATCTCCGGGTCCTGTTCAACGAAAGTAACAAACCCAGCCCCCCTGCTCAAGGCTTCAAGACCCAGGGAGCCGACACCGCAAAATAAATCGGCTACTACTGCGCCGCTCGGCAAATCGTATTTGTATAGGACGCTGAAAAGCGATTCCTTAACTCTGTCGGTAATCGGCCGAGACACTTGTGTCTTAGGGCTAAGTAATTTCATCCCTCGTTTTGAGCCTGCTATGATTCGCATTTCGGGACTGGTACAACTCTTACCTTTTCGTCCAGTAGTCAACCACAAGGACTTTGTCTAAGTGTGGACCTAACATTGTGCCGAATTCTTTGTGGGCCGGATGCGGCAGATACTTCGCTCTATCAGCTTCGCTGCGAAATGTCACCAAAAAACAGTGAGTAAAGCCCTGCTGGAGATTCTCTACACTTACATCGGTGCCCCACTCGAAATCGCATATCGCATCGACTCTGTCCGGCAGCGCACGGAAAGCGTTCACAATCTCCCTCACCTGTTGGCTGGAAGTGTCGTCCTTAAACTTGAACAGCACAACATGGCGCAGGACTTGGGCCGGTTTGTCCTCGGTGATATATTCGGTCGTTTGGACATTTACACAGCCGGCCAAAACAACCGCTCCCACTGCCAGATACAAAACATTCCTGAGCATACTTGTTTACCTCCAAAAATTTCACTGCTAATTCATTTATTTTACTTCTTGGGACAAGAGATTTTATCAGCAAAGCCTTCCGTCGTCCATCCTATAATCATCAAAACAGAAGCTCACTGATTTGAACGGCATACTGTCGAAACTTGTCAGCGGGTAACGTTACAGTCTGCCATTTCGGACTGCGGCGTTTCATAAACGAACGATAGTCGTCTAATTTTATAGTGAAAAACACATACCTGTCTGCGCCAAAATCGAAGACGTCCCTGCCGTCAAAATCAACGTCGATATTCTCTATCTTATAGACAAATACGAACACGGCTTGATAACGCTGGCCGAAAACCTGCTGCCACTTTACCAGGCCATCGACGTCCTCGGCCGTAACCCAGCATTCAAAACCTGCTAATTTTGCTAAGCTGGCACCCTTGAACTTCCTGCCCTTTACCTCAGCAATTATTACTTGTCTATTGGCCGGATATACTAAAAAATCAAAGCTCTTGACCTTGCAGCGCGCAAAGGCCGCCCGCTTGTGCTCATCTATTACAATGTATTGAATTCGATTGTCAATCAACCAATTCTGGAAGGCCCGCTCATAGTGATTTCCAAAAGAGTCCTTCATCTTAGCCCAGTTCTTCTCGCCGCCCGCTGCCCGCAACATCATATCCGGCTATCAAGGCACTTCAGCTTCAAATACTATTTGTCCGCCTTGAACAAAAGCGGAACGAGTTCATTCAAGTATCGCCGCCACAGGCGCCATTCGTGGCCGCCGTCTGTGATGTGGGCGATGTGCTTGATATTGTCGCTCTTCAATCGCTCGATTAGCTTCTGGTTTGCCTCGAAAAGAAAATCCTTCCTGCCGCACCCTATCCACAACAGATTAAGCTTATCGTCTGTCTCCTTAAGTTCGGCCAGCAGATTATCAAGTTTGCCTGTTCGCGGCACAGCCGAGCTAAAAGCACCTACCCACCCGAAAAGCTCAAGATTGCCCAACCCGATAGTCAGTGACTGCCCGCCGCCCATCGATAGTCCCGCTATCGCCCGGTCTTTTTGATTACTGCTCACGCGATAGCGTTCCTGGACAAAAGGAATTACATCCTCAATCAGGTCTCTCTCAAAGGCTCCGTAGTTCCCTATGCTTCGCATGTCGGGAGGAACTGACGGTGTATGACCATAAGGCATCACAATGACCAGTGGCCTGGCCTTGTTCTTGGCAAGCAGATTATCCACTATTACGTTGGCCCGGCCAACCACAGTCCACGCATCCTCGGTGTCACCCATGCCGTGCAGCAGATAAAGAACGGGGTATCGAACATTTTCGCTCGTCTCGTAGCCGGGCGGCGTATATACATAAAGCCCGCGAGTCACACCGAGGGACTTCGACCGGTACTTGTGTATGTGGACTGTGCCGTGCCCGACCTGCTGCTGTTGAAAGAACATCGGCTCCTTGCCGGATACCTCGACCAAGTTCTTTGAGTTCCTGAGCCAAACCTTCAGCCAGGAATTGGAAGGGTCAACTATCTGCAAGCCATCCACTATGAAACTATATTCATAAATCTCCGGCTCCGCGGGCCCTAAAGTAACGCTCCACACCCCCATTTTGCTTCTGGTCATAAGCCGCAGCCCCTGTACAAACTGAACGTTCACGTCCACACGTTTGGCATTCGGCGCATTCAGTCGAAACGTCACCCGGCCGTCCGAATGAACCTCCGGTGATACAAGAATTCGCCGTCGCGAAGCCGCTTCAAGCTGCGAAGCCGAACAAGCCAAAACTGAAAGTAATAAAACCACACACCCCGACTTAAAAGCTCCCATCTTCTGACCTCCAAATATATCCCACATATCCCTGATAACAATAGCCGTAATCAAGCCTTCAGCCGAGACCAAAACTCATCATAGTCCACAAGCTCCTGCTCACCGGTCACAATATCTTTAACAACAAGTTGCCTATCCCTAAACTCCTCGCCAATAATGATACACTTTTGAGCGTTTTGGTCGTAGGCCTCTCTAAGCTGCTTACCAAGACTGCCAAATTTGTAGCTGAAATTTGCTCTGTATCCTGCTTCGCGGAGTTTAGCCGTTTGCCTGACAACTTCATCTTCCCCCATAGGTTCCCGATCCTCACTATCTTGCTCGAAATTCGTACCAGGCACACAGACAACAAAGAAGTCCAAGCATTTTTTAGGCAATTGCTTGTCAATCAAATCCTTTTCTCTCAGCAGAATTTCCAGTACACAATCGCCCATGCCCATCCCGGTTCCGGATATCTCCGGACCACCAAATTCCTTCAGAAGATTATCATACCGACCACCACCAGCAATAGCCCGAAGCTCCCCTACCATGTCATGGACCTCAAAAATCATACCGGTATAGTAAGCAAGACCTCTCACAATGCTTGGGTCAAAGCAATAATATCCGCTCAGTCCCATGCGCCGAAGATTGTCGACTAACATCCCCTGTTCATCGAGCGCGGAATTAATCTCATCATCAAGTTGGACCACTTTCTTCACATCCGAGACCTTCTTGGTTTCCATAAAGGCTTCTATTCGCTCGACGTGTTGAGGATTAAGGACTTGTTCATTGAGCAACTCTCTGAACGTTTCTTTTGGCAACCTCGCCTTCTTATCAAGAAGAATATATAGAGAGTCCAAACGCTCTTCAGGGACACCTATTCTTTTTAAGACGGCAGAAAGCAACCTTCTGCTGGAGATCTTGACCTGAATGTCCGCACCGGATAGCCCTACATCACGCAGATAATCCACCGTTGTGAATATCACTTCTGCATCAGCAAGCGCTTTGCCGGTTTCATCTTCCAATCCTATTATATCAATATTCCACTGGAAGAATTCTCGTAGCCGACCTTTCTGGGGACGTTCGGCCCGGAACAATCTCGGCACCGAAAACCACTTTATAGGCTTAGGCAGCGAATTGATTCGCTGGTTGACCATTCGCGCCAGCGTCGGGGTAATCTCCGGCCTTAAGGCCAGGTCTCTGCCGCCTCTGTCCTGCAGTGAGAAAAGCTGCTCGACAATCTCATCGCCGCTTTTTATCTGAAACATCTTTAGATACTCAAAAATCGGCCCATCATATTCTTCAAAGCCGTTGCAGACAGACACCTTCTTCCAGCCGTCGATTATCCAGTTTCTGACAGCCATCTCCGGAGGATAAAAATCCCTTGTTCCTTTTACCGGCTGTATCTTCATCTTTTTCTCTTTTTCTTCTTTTTCTTTGCCTTTTGCTTTTCGGTTACGTTATTGCCGAATTTTATCTTCATATACTCTTCCATTTGCTTATCGTTGGTAAAGTGCAGTTCATAGTCGTATTCGCCCTCAACAAAATCGCAGTCCGCGTGACGGTATTCGCTGCAGATTCTCGGCTTTTTATTATAAATACTGCACCGATTGTCTTTTCCCGACAGGTGTCTGCATTTATTGTTTATGTTAATATACCAGTCGCCTTCCTCTACGAAGACCGTTACGTCCTTATGGCATAGAAACCACCTTATGTCATCGTAGTCTCCCTTGTCTTCCGGCGTATCAATCGGCAGAGCAAAATACCGGCAACACAGTCCAGTACACTTTTCACATTGACTTTTCTTAGCCATTAAAACAAACTCCAAATACCCTAAATGCTATACCTTAAACATCAAAGCCTACAACTATACGCTATTGGCCATCCGCCGTCAAGAAAAGCAAAAAACACACTCAGCCTTTTTGCAATTATGGATGGAATTATACTAATATTCTGTAACATCAAATTTGATGGGTGGTAGCGCTCCGTCGCGGAAGCTTTGGAGCGTAGGCAGCTTCAAGCAAGTCCCGCACCAATTAGGCGTGAGCCCCGTTAGAGCCTTTTCCTTTCGGGCCTCTAACGGGGTGAGCCTACTCGTCTCTGCGAAGTGCTTCGCCGAAGCAGGAAGCTCAATTGGTGCGGGACGAGCTTGGGGATGGCCGTAGGGGCTGTTCGCGAACAGACCCCATCACCACGCATTTATCATGTTACAGACCGCCAATACAGACAAACCTCCAAAATCTTGTCCGATTAGCTTGCATTACCGCGACCGATTGTGTTATAATTATTACAGACGGCAAACCAGAGAGACTATTATACTTAAAAGATAATTGTCGGTTTGGAAGAACCTTCTTTGAAAGAGAAAGGCAAGCATTATGCGCAAACGAAACGCCTTTACCTCGTTAGAGGGACCCCGCTTTGCGGGAATCCAAATTAACATTCCCAATCGCCAAAGCGGAAGATTTCTCCGAAAGTCCCGTAAGTCCGCTTGGGGACGCCTTCCGGTGGGACGCCTTGCGGCGGAGTCCTTAGGACTAACGGGGTTTACGTTAATAGAGCTTCTGGTGGTGATTGCCATTATCGCATTGTTGATGGCGATACTGATGCCCGCGCTGCAGCGGGTAAAGCAGCAGGCAGCAGGCGTTGGCTGTAGGTCGAACCTGCACCAATGGGGCCTTATCTTTGCCATGTACACACAGGATAACAACGGTTACTTTTACAGCGGACACCTTTCTGGTTCGGCATCGGGCATGGCCCACGGTGACTGGTGGCGGGAGTGTATGCGGCCACTAACCAAGGACAAGAAGATGTGGCTGTGCCCCACAGCGAAGAAACACCGTTCATCTGCTTCCCTAACGGCCATGGCAATTGCAACCAATCCGTTCGATGCATGGCGGGTCCCCGCTTCTCATGGCAGCGACGAGGGCAGCTACGCCCCGAACGGCTGGATGTGCAATCCCCCCGCCGGTCTGTCCAGCCTGTGGGGACGCGGGCCGATTGAGGATTACTGGCGAACGCACCAGGTTCGAAGTGCCTACAACATCCCGGTCTTCACAGAGGGCTGGTGGGTGGACGGCTGGCCCAGGCACACCGATGAGCCCCCCGCGTTCGGTGACCGGACGCCGAATATGAGCGGCCACGAAATGCAGCGTCTCTGTGTCAACCGACACGGGGGAGCACAAAATTGCCTGTTTGCGGATTGGTCCGTCAAAAGAGTTGGGCTTAAGGAGTTGTGGACGTTAAAGTGGAGTCAAACATACGATACGGCCGGCCCCTGGACCATAGCTGGCGGCGTCCAGCCCGAAGACTGGCCACAATGGATGAGAAACTTGAAAGATTATTAAAGACAATCGCACAAGAAAGGCACACCATTATGCGACAATGAAACGGCCTTGCCCCGTTAGAAATAAGTCGAATTCAGAAAGTGCCAAAGTTTCACACATATCGGAGTCGCAAGATGAAGGAAAAAGGCAATTGCAGACTATGGCTGAGCGTTTGCCTGGTCGTCTTGACTGCCACCTCCCTGCTCTCCGCCGAACAGAAATCCCCCAAGGACTGGACCAGAACCGAAAAGCTCGGCCCGATACCTAAGCACCTAACCGACGCGTATCCGCTTTCCGACCAGGCCAACAAGGCCCACTGGAACAAGTACGAGCCAATGACCGACGAATTCAACGCCAATGAGCTTGATCCCAACAAGTGGTGGCCGAAGAACCCCACCTGGCTTGGAAGGCAGCCGGCATTCTTCGACCCCGCAAACGTCAAGGTCGCCGACAACAAACTTCACCTTTCTATGAAGAAAAATGAGCCGTCGTACATTCCGAAGAACAAAGGCTATCACACCTACACCTCAGCCGCCGTTAAGAGCAAAGGCCTAGTCAAATATGGCTACTTCGAGGTCAGGTGCAAACCGATGGCCTCGGCCGGCTCCAGCTCTTTCTGGTTCTACCACAG
>JAUWBX010000010.1 GCA_030609625.1 Phycisphaerae bacterium | reverse complement strand
GCCTGCCTCGCTATCATTACCAAAGCACTTTAACCAACTATCTGGAGCAAGAGACTTTAATTCGAGCGGTCCCGATGGGAGAAGGTTTTATTGATTACGAAACATTCTTCAATACGCTCAGGGAAATCGGCTATCAGGGATATATTGTGTACGAGATGTGTGAGGTATTAGAGGGTGGAGGTGACATCGAAAATCTGGACAAAACGGCAAAAAAGTTCCTCGAATATATGAAAAAGTTTTAGTAAAAAAAGATACAATGAATTCTTGATACCGTTTTTTTCAGGTTGTAAGTTTTTCTTATGCTTTCTAGGGACGTTGTCTGTTCAATTCGCCTGATAATATGTCTTTGGCGATGATTACATCTTCTCTGACCTGAAAATCAAACATCCCGGCACAGATGAAATCGGCGCCATTTTCAAAGGCATACTTAAAGCCGTCTCTCGGATTGATGGCTCCTGCGGCCAAGACCTTAAAAGCAATCCACGGCTTGTTCACTTTGCTCATAAATTCAATGGTCTCTTCCGGCGTCGTGCACCACATATTATCGTGAGGGGGTAGAGCAAACTTGGGTCTGTCTTTCTTTGGCGTAGCAGACCAGTAATTATCTTTGTGTAAAGTTTTCATATAGAAATCGGCGCCCAGCCCTGCTTTTTCGCACGCCATAGGTACTTCTAACGAATGCGCTCCTATGCCTGCGATTACTTTTTCTTTTTTAACAAAATCGAGCACCTTTCCGAGGAGGTCAACTCGGCCACCTTTGACAAAACTGTCTCCAACGCCGCCCTGCACATAGACTCCGACGGCTCCATTATCGATGGCCCTTTTCATATCGGTTGTAAGGTCGGTTGTTTTCGGTTTGACCTGTGCAATCCATTGCAGCTTCCCCCCTCTTTCGCTCCAATATTTATTGATAAGACGGATGACCATATCATCAAGTCTTAATATCGCGGTATTGATTCCGCATTCTTCACATATCTGCCAGGTTTCAAAGATTTTCTCATCTGTAAAGTAGTGTTTCAACAACGAAGATACATAAATCAGGTCTCTACTGTGGGCGAATCCGCTGATAAGATTACCGCCGCATATCATTCTGCTAATCTTGACGTCGCCGATTTTGCCCATCGGCAAACCTTTGATGGAGCCTCGCTGTGGCTTTTTTGCTATTGCCGCTAATAAAGCCTTCTCTTCAAAACTTAATGCCAATGCGGCACCAGTAGAGACAGCCGTGGTTTTCTTCAAAAAATTGCGGCGATTTAGATTTGCCGACATAATTCGCCTCTCTTTTAGTTAACTGAATCAACCAGCTTAAGCACGAATACCATTGTATATAATTTTCTATTTTTTGTCCAGCAGGTAACTGCATGAGTTTTCACCGTTGTACCAAGAGCGATACGTCATATAATGGTGCGTATGTGCCAAGAAATTGTGTGAAGCTGTCTCCTATTTAAAAGTAAGGACTGACAAGTGCGTCGTTCGACTCAGACGAGAACTGTAAAAGTCGCAATGTGCCAGATATTCTCACTTGACGGTGACCGCTATGGCAATTTTGTGCGAATTGAAAATGCAATTGGCCAGGCCAAAGATGCCGGGGCTGAGATTATCTGCTTTCCGGAAACCATTATATTGGGCTGGGTCAATTCTGATGCACACGAAAGAGCATGTTCAATTCCAGGAAAAGATTCGGAACGCCTGTGTAAGCTGGCTAAAGATTATCAAACTTATCTTTGTGTTGGCCTGGCAGAAAAAGAAGGCAGAAACTTATATGATTCGGCAGTACTAATCAACGACAAGGGACAGATTCTTCTCAAGCACCGCAAGATTAACGTACTGACAGAATTGATGACGCCGCCCTATATCATTGGTAAAAACGTCAACGCCATCGAAACCGAATTTGGGAAGATCGGCCTGTTGATATGTGCAGATACACATAAAAATGAAATCCTCAACCGTGTGGCGGCGCTGAAGCTCGACTTGCTGCTCGTTCCATACGGATACGCGGCCGTGGAGAATGAGTGGCCTGGGCATGGTAAAGAGCTTGAGAATGTAGTTACAGGAACAGCGAAGAAAACCGGTGCTCCTGTCGTGGGGACCAACCTTGTCGGCGAAATAACAAAAGGACCGTGGAAGGGCCGGGTCTATGGTGGTCACAGTATAGCTGTTGATAAAACCGGCAAGACGATTTCAATAGCTAAAGACCGCGACAGGGACATAAATATCGTTCGCATAAACACGGGCCCGTAGTCTGGGTCGTCCCTATTTAGTATCTGTTGCGGAAAACAAAAACTGACGATGTCACCCCTGCGGAAGCAGGGGTCCAGAGCGAAAAAGCTGGATTCCCGCCCATTCGGCTTCGCTCAGGGCAGGCTTTCTGCGGGAATGACAAATACTGTTTCCGCAACAGATACTATTTAGGGAGGAGTGTTTTCCAAAGCCGCCGCGTGGCGTTTTGCCTTGGGGTCACCCGCTGCATATATCATTCCGGTATTCGGGTCTATATAAATCATAACGGGGTGCGCAATAGGCCGTGAAGTTGTTCCTATCTTATGTCCGCGATTAGCCAGCTCCCGTCTAACGCTTTCGTCGATACGGTCACCTAATGTGAGGCTCCCCAATGTCCCTAACGTTTCCTTACGGTCGGGATTGGGGTTGAAAGAGTTCTCCTGATGTCCCGTGCTGAAGCGCGGCACTGTTACTGCATCTTTGGGCATCATGCCAAACTCAAGGTGGTTCAGAAGACAATTGAGAGTAGTCTGGTCCTGCAGGTCACCGCCTGCGACACTGATGGCGATGACCGCTTTGCCGTCCTTAAGGACTATTGTCGGTGTTAGCGTGATGCGAGGGCGCTTACCCGGCTCGATACGATTAGGGTGCCCCGCTGTAGTGTTCAGACTCCTAAGCCTGTTGCCGTGCGCTACTCCCAGCTCGCGGCAGACAGCGTATGGGCCATTGCCGCTGGGTGTGGCCGCTACAAGATTTCCCCATCGGTCGGCAACAACGCACGTAGTTGTGCCCCCAGGTCCGGGCCGATATGTGCCAATTCCCTTGATGGCTTTCATGTTAACAGGGTCGCCCGGGCGAATCTCTGTAGAAGATTTATTCATGTCGATTAAAGAACGGCGGAGCTTTGTGTACTCGTCGCTAAGAAGCGCCTTTATTGGCACATCTACAAAGAGCGGGTCTCCGTAGTACTCATCGCGGTCTGCAAAACCTAACTTCAATGCTTCGGCTAATACGTGAACGTAGTCTGCGGACAGATGTCCCATTTTCTTCAAATCAAAACCTTCCAGAAGCCGCAGCGTCTGGCAAAGATATGGGCCCTGCGTCCACGTATCGCATTTGCAAATAGTATAGCCTCGATACTGCACCTTGACCGGGTCCTCCACGCGGGTCACGTGCGCAGCAAGGTCCTTCTTGCGGAGAAATCCTCCATTCTTAATATAGAAAGCCACTAATTCGTCGGCTATATCTCCTTTATAGAAACGGTCTCTGGCCGCTTGCAGCTTTTCTTTTCGAGTACCAGGCGTCTCTTTTTCCGTTTCAATGAGCTTGCGAAAAGTCTTGGCCAGATTCGCATACCAGTCTTTACCACCGGAATCAAGTAATTCAAGGGACGGGGCTACCACTTGTTCAAAGCTCATCGTTCCGTATAGCTTAACTGTCGTAATGCAGAGGCTCAGGGCGCCGGGGACGGGTGCAGCTTTCATACTCCCTGCGGCAGGAATACCATTTTTGTAATACCAGTCAATCGCGTTCTTATCGAGGGGTGCGCCGCCGAGTCCGCACAAGACTTTCACCTCTTTTTTGTGCGCATCATAGATAATAAGCGGTATTTCAGCACCGATAGCGAAAGAGCCGTAATCCGTTATGCTGAGTGCAAGAAGCGTGGCGGCTGCTGCGTCGGCTGCATTGCCGCCTTGTTCAAGTATGGAAATCCCTGCTGCAACAGCTCCGCTCCCGCCGGCTGCTACCGCTCCACCTTTTCCGGACGCATTCCAACCAATTTCAGCCGCGCCTAAGACTCCGTAAATGGTCAACGTCGCAAACCATATCGTACCAAGAAATAGCAGTCTTTTCATAAGATATACCTCCAGTTATTGTTTTGCCGTTTGCCGGGATACATATTTTAACAAATCTATTCCTGATTGCACTAATATTCTGCCATACGCGTGTGGCAATCTCTTTTGTAATAAGCGGACAAACCGTCGTCGCGTTTGAAATAGGTTCGACCCATTCGACTACGCTCAGGGCAGGCTGCGCACCTTGGGCACAAGCTCACTACAGGTTGGGTTTGTTTTGGGTTTGTTTTTTTGGGGCCGGAAGGCGGTTTCATTCTCATAATCCTCTATAACATATAAGTTTACGTTCATTTTGGCCTTTTCGGAGATTGGGTTTGAATTGGGTTTGTTTTTTCGGACTACGAAATCATCCTTTTTTCTGTAATCCTTTGTTGTAATTGAGTTTACATTCATTTTGGCTTTTCGGAGATTGGGTTTGTTTGGGTTTGAATTGGGTTTGTTTTCACCAAGTGTCCAATTGTATTTTCTTTCATAATCCTTTGTATTATATGGGTTTGCGTTCATTTGACCTTTTTGGAAATTGGGTTTGTTTTGCATAAAAAGTAGCTGATTTGTAGAGAGTTCTCTACAAGTGTAGAGGGCGGAAGACAGACGACAGATGACAGACGACGGAAGACTGAAGACGGAAAACAGAAGACGGTTGGCGAGTATTGCATAATAGTAGTGGGCATCGGGGTATCGGGTTACCAGGCAGTGATTATCAGAGTATCGGGTTATCAGGGCAATCCTTTCTGATTTACTATTTACTATTGAATAATAACGAATCTGGGCTGGCTGGGCCTTATAGGCACGTAAATAACTGGCTGCTTTTTGCCGGAGGCGAAAAAAGTAGCGCCTCTATAATTAGACGTAGCTGCACGTTTGATACGAAAAAAGTCCTCGAATATCGATTCGTGATTCTTGTAACTCGATGTTAGCAAGGCAGTTAAAAATTTTTTGAAAAATTTGATTTTTGTGTTTAGGTATCAGCGTTTTTGGTTGAAAACAGCTCGATTCTGGATGCTGGATTCTCGATGCTCGTTAGTGAGGAGTGAGCTAAATCCGCCGCGGCGGATAAAGTGCCTAAAGTGAGCTAAAGTTGGATTCTCCCCCTAAGGGGTCTTCGCTGCGCTATGAGATGCTGGGTGAAGGGGAAGGTTAGGCTGTTCAAAGTTGTCGCTTAAATGAGGTTTAACGGCCAGAGATAAGCAAATTAGATGCAATTAGTTTGTCGAATTGCCCAAAATTAAGTGATAATCCAAGGATGACTCTGCTTCGCCCTGCGCAGCTTCGCAGAGCAGGGTAACGGTTGAGTACACCGTTATTGGAAGAGGACCGGTTTCAATTGAAAGACAAAAAGAGGTAGGCTGTCCCCTCCGATTCTGCAACCTCGCGGCCGACACAGAAAATGCTCCTGACACGAATGGCGGTTCCTTAAGCAATATATCGGTCTTTTTCGTAATTATTCAAGATTCCGAGCACAGATTGACGAGATGTCTATAAACACAGTCCTTTCTTTGTTTTGCGATAAGGGGGCGTGCTTTCTGTTTCATACGCTCTCCCTTATCGATGCGGGAGTGTTGTTGCCGCGAATCCCTTAAGGAACCGCCATTCGCTCCTGACCCCCTTTTCCTCCTTCTAGTTTTAGTTTTACACCCACCTCTTAAAGTATTACCTTCTCGAAAGATTCAATCACTATTATAGGAACTATTTTTTCGCCGTCGTTAAAAGCGGCAGCAAGCCGCAGTATCGCATCAATGCTAGCTTCGCCGTGCCTTACAGTTTCGAAGAACGATGCGTTCTCCCCCGTTACAAGCGTTTGTATATAACGGCTCTCTTCAGAATCACCGGTATAAAGCCGCACATAGAGTGTCTCTCCGGGTTGTAGTTTAGCTGACTCAGCGAGGTCGGGTCGGCCAGGATAAACTTTCCCCACGAGAAATCGCCCCTTCACTGTATTGTTGATATGCCCCGCTGGGCGAAGTGTCCACGCCCTGTAAGTTGACGCGAATGTTTCTGGTCCTTTTGCTTCTACAATGTCTGCATCTGTAGTCACTGGGGCCTCGGTTGGAAACCGCAAGTTCATAGAGGAAGCGACAGCTTTGACAATCTTATCCATTCTCTTATTGTATATGGGGTCGTTTATTTCAACTGCCTGTAAACTGCTATATGGCCGCGGCAAACCGGAGGGGGTCAAGCCTTTGTGGCAGAAAATCAAAATACGTGCTTGTTTTGCCCACGCGAAGCCTATCTCGAAATTAACCCAATGCTTTGTTAGCGCCTCGATACTCATTAAGACCAACAAGGCATCGATATCCCCCAAAGCATCCATTACTTTCGTTTCCCAGTCAGCCCCAGCCGCGATAGACTCCCAACGCGAAGCTAAGAAAACTTCGATACCTTGTTCGCGGAACATTATCGTCAAATGGTCCTTGATCTCTTCCGCGTCTGACTGCTCTCCGGAATAATATGCTATAAACATTTTCATTGTTGTCTCCTTTCACAATACATCATACTCTAATGAGTTAATACGAAACGTTACTTTTACACCGTCAGCTATCTCTTTACTCACATATGCCCGATACCGGAACGTTCGTTTCATTTTGCCTATAATCGTCAGCAAACAACAGCAAGCCCGCTTTGGCTTGCTCGTTAAGCTAAGACTGGCCACAGCGGACTTGCCCTGTAACAATTGGGATCTGCTTAACGAGCACAGCTACAAACTACACTACCTCCACACCAAAGTCAAACACAAAAGTTTATTAGGGACCGCCATTCGTGGCTGTCCCTAGTTTATCTAAATGAGGTTTACCGGCCAGAGATAAGCAACTTAGATGCAATTAGTTTGTCGAATTGCCCAAAATTAAGTGATGAGCCAAGGATTATGACGGTTGAGTACACCGTTGCCTAAGTCAAATCACTTCGTATTAAGCGAAATGAAAACACTTATTTATTTGTCAATTTCTTCTGGACAGATCAAAATTTTTTTGTATTTTAGGAGAGTACAACAGAGGCTGGGATTCCTCTGAATGACGAGAAGTTCGGGATGTTATACGGAAAACATATAAACATTGTTGGCCGAAAAGATGATAAACGAAAACGAAATCAGAGACCGTCTCGTCGAGCATGGCAATGCACTGTTCAAAGCGCCTCGTGAGCCCATCCGCTTCACCGAGCACAACGATGCAGATCGACTACTCAGCGACCTTAAGCATCATCCCCACGCCTTCGTCTTGGCCTCAGTCATGGACCGCCAGATCAAGGCCGAACGTGCTTGGCTCATTCCTTTCCGGTTCATGGAGAAACTGGGCAGTTTCTCCATGGAAACATTGCTGAAGCAGTCAGAATCAGATGTGCGACGGCTGATGTCGGAACCAGAGCCGCTTCATCGGTTTGTTAACATAATGTCGAACTACTTTTTCAAAGCAGTCCAACGAATTGCGCAACAGTATGCATCAGATGCTTCCGGCATTTGGACAGGCAATCCGCCCAGCGCAACCGTTGTGTATCGATTTCTCGAGTTCGATGGTGTCGGACCTAAGATCGCCAGCATGGATGCAAACATTCTTGCCCGGCATTTCAAAATCGAATTCTCGGATTACTTCTCCATTGATATCTCTGCGGATCGGCATGTCCGCAGAGTATTTGCAAGACTTGGGCTGACGCAACGAGACGCATCAGTCGACCAACTCATTTTCAGAGCAAGAGGCCTTCACCCAAAGTTTCCAGGTCTGATGGATTTCCCAGCATGGGAAATCGGACGGAACTGGTGCAGAACCCAAAACTGTGAATGTGATGGATGCTACATGAAAGACTTGTGCCCATCCGCAAACTAAGAAACGCCCAACAAATGAGTCGACACATATTTTTCAAAACGCGCGCGTTTTGAAAAAATGGTCACTCACGACGTTACGCGCGGTTCAACGGAATTCAATCGAATGCACGAAGTTCCCTGCTGATTAGGGGAAAAAGTTAAACGGTGTGCAGTGCACACCCTACCCTTTCTTTCAGAAATAATGGTGGGTCAACCCTTCCCTTCGATTACACTCCCCCCTTCACTAAAGCTACGGAGGGCAGGCAGGGTAAACTCACTGCGCACAGGGCAGGCCCCACCCTACAACTCCCCACCACAGGGGTGGGTAAAAAGGACAAAAGTTCCCCCCACCACAGGGGTGGGGGCTATATAAAAGTGCGCAGGAATGACCCCGCACTAATTAGTATCTGTTGCGGAAAACGAAAATAGACGACGTTACCCCTGCGAAAGCAGGGGTCCAGAACGAAAAAGCTGGATTCCCGCTTTCGCGGGAATGACAAATACTGTTTCCGCAACAGGAACTAATTAGACGTGAGTTAGCACTCAATAAGTGCGGGACAAGCAACCCCCGACAGTGCCGGGGGCTAACAATTTGGATTGCCGCCTTGGCCTTCCCGATATATCGGGACTCGGCCTCATAACGAGGCGGTTATTCAGATAAGTCCTAAGTCTGACGAAATGTTACCTGTTGGCAATCCCTCAAAAAGAGCAATGGGCCGGGCTGGATTCGAACCAGCGTAAGCTTACGCTAACGGGTTTACAGCCCGTCCCCTTTAGCCTCTCGGGCACCGACCCATTTCAATTGACTATTTTCTATTGTCTATAGAGCCTATCCAAATAACCCGCTCTATTACGGCCGGCTGCAAAGCCCGATGCCTGCGTTGTCGGCCAAAAACGTTCTCAGCGTGGAGAAAACCACGCCTCCGAGCATTTTTGGCCTGCCGCCTTGGCCTCGGACCTTTCGCTCGGCCTCATAACGACCCGGTTATTCGGATAAGCTCTTACTATTGAAACGATATTGTCAATAATCAATAGTCAATTGTCAATAGTTAATATACAATAATCAATAGTCAATAGTCAATCAAGTCTCATACGTATAGACTTCGGCGAGCTCAGTCGAGTCGGAACTTGAATGTATAGGAATTTGTATTAGCCACAGAGAACACAGAGATATAAAAATATAAATCCGTGTAAATCTGTGTCTAAAGAAGTTCCGCCGAAGGCGGTTAATTTAATATAATGCCCAGAACGAAAATCATCGCCACATTAGGCCCTGTTAGCAGTAACTACTCTGTCCTGCGGAAGATGTTCGCAGCCGGCTTAGATGTAGTCAGGCTGAATTTTTCGTACGGCAGCTATAAACAACATCTTGAATCTATAGAACTTGTGCGCCGGCTCAACAGAAAGTACAAACGACACATTCGGATAATGCAGGACCTGGAGGGTTTCCGAATCAGAATCGGACGATTCAAAGGTGCTAAAACCAGATTTTTAAAGAACCGCACAGTAGTGTGGCTGAGCAATGAGGCCGAAGCATGCGGGCCACGAACAATACCATTTGACTACAAAGGTGATTTGAGCCGGTTAAAGCAAAAACAGCTTATCTTTATTGATGATGGGAACCTGGTCCTGCGCATAAAGAGCACCTCCGTCAATAGCATAAAAGCAGTCGTTGTCGAAGGAGGTGTCCTTAAGGAGAGAAAGGGCATAAATATTCCTGATGTTGACCTTGGATTTGAAGGGACAACCACGAAAGACAAAAAGGACATCGAGTTTGGCATAAAACACAGGGTCGATTACATCGCTTTGTCGTTTGTACGCGATGAAAACGATGTTCGGCAGGCTGCTGCACTGATAAAGCCGAGATTACCCAACTGTCGGCTCGTGGCAAAAATAGAGAATAGACAAGCGATAGAAAACATAGACGGAATAATTGAGGCAGCGGATGGAATAATGATAGCTCGCGGCGATATGGGTGTTGCCATCCCAATCCATGAAGTGCCCATAATCCAAAAGCGTATAATAAGAAAGTCTAATGCCGCGGGAAAGTTCGTAATTACAGCTACACAGATGCTGGAACACATGACCGAGCACAGCAGACCGACGCGTGCCGAGGTTGCTGACGTCGCCAATGCAATCATCGATGGTACCGACTTCGTTATGCTTTCGGCGGAAACTGCTGTCGGTCGTTTTCCGTATCAGTCAGTCCTAATGATGAACGATATTATCAAGTTTACCGAAAAATCCGTGTCAGGATTGTAACGATTCTGGTATTGGTGGAGACGATAAGGCTTCAGCTACGGAGCGAGGATGCTGGTTCTGAAAGACTCATTTTCGAAGAGCTGTTTCGCAAGCATGGTATATCCTTCGCTCATCGGGTGACTTGCATCAACATACCACTCGCTGGGTAATGTCGGAGGCATATAGTAGGCGATATTATTTTGTTGCAGCCAGACTTCAATCTTACTTTTCATCTTTCGATAAGTCCCGATGCTCTCGCCCTTGAGCATGTGCTCGTTAAATGGGCCAACGAGGACGAATACGCTGTTGCCTCTTTCGGTCAGCAGCTCAACCGACCGCCGGAAAAAGTGCCATTGCAGCGACGTCTCAAGCTTAACCCACGGAAAGTCCTTTTTGGTTATCCTTTTCTCTGTCCAGGAGATATGTTCGTTCTGATTATCGTTTACCAGGATTGGAAGCTCAAGAGTAACAGCGCCGGCGGGATTTTCATAAGGGTGCTCCAGCGTCCATGTAGGTATATCCATATTCTCAAAATAAGTTATTTTCAAATGGGATGTCCAGTTTAAGAAAGGCGCATACCGTTGGGTAACAGCGGAAAACCTCCTGGAATACGGGTCCTTATAACAGGGGATTTTCGGAATAAACTGAGGGGCTAATTTGGGATGATTGAAATGAAACTCTTTTGTGGATTGTAAATCCTGTTTACTGGAACTCATCCATAAGGGATTAAAATGCAGAACAACCTTCTTACCTGAGATATCACGGCCATAGTATTTAAGCAAACCCGACAACGCCACGGGATGGATGCCGTCCACACCCAAATTGGCAAATTGGTCTCGGCCAATCATTTGGTTGAGATAATGCGACAAGGTGTTATTTTGCGAAACGTAATGGCCCCAAATGACAGAATCTCCAATTACAAGTGTCTCGTACTTTGAGATTGCCCATCGGCAATATCGGCTGTACAACCAGTAGTCATTACTTAACTCGTAAGGCAGGCGAAAGTCGGGTTCAGGCTCAAATTTCTCTATCCGTTCCCAAAGCGTAGGCCCGAAACAAAATAAAGCCAGGGTAATAATTCCAACGAAAATCCATTCGTATCCGGATAATCGCACACAGTTGGAACTGAAAGGGACCTTAGATTCGTTCGACGGACAAGAACTTTTTCGGTTTTCTAAGATATTACTTTTAGGCATCGCATTTTGCCTCAGTTATTAAAGGTCCTTAAGGTCTAACTATTTTCTGTTGCGGAAACAGTACGCCTGTTAGTCCTAAGGACTCCTTACGGAGAAGCGTATGTATCCATATTTGTCATTCCCGCGAAAGCGGGAATCCAGTCTTTCGCTTTGGACCCCTGCTCCCCGCTTTCGCGGGGACAAGTTTATCCCTGCGGAGGCAGGGACAGGGGTGACATCGTCGATTTTCGTTTTCCGCAACAGATACTAACTAATATTAAAACTGTAGGTAGATAAATCCTTTCTCACTTGCAGGAGCAAAGACGGCCAGGTAGAAAACCAGCACAAGAACAATTCCTATGCGCACATATCTTAACTCAAGAACCCACTTAATCCTGGACTCATAAGCAAACTGATAGAGCCATACAGCAAAGGTCAAGGCCAAAGTTAGCAATGGACAATAAGGATTTGCCAGTCCGGAGCTGAATATTCCTGTTACAATCACCCATGCGTCACTTATTGTTTCAGCCCGGAAGAAAATCCACGCAAAGCTGACAAAGACAAACACAAGCAGTTGTTTCGCTACTTTCGGCACCCTTTCTTTGTAGAACGAAGTTCTTTCCAGCTCCCGCGTACAAAGACGCCCGAGTCCATGCACCGCACCCCAGGTAACGAATGTCCAGGCTGCACCATGCCATAATCCTGAAATTACCATAGTCAGAAACATATTTCTGTAGGTGTTAAACTTGCCCTTGCGGTTCCCTCCTAAAGGAATATAGACGTAGTCTTTGAACCAGGAGGAAAGGCTGATATGCCATCTTGACCAGAAGTCACCCAGGCCCGTTGCCAAGTATGGATTATTGAAGTTCAGCATTAAGCGGAAGCCCATCATCCGCGCCACGCCCCGTGCCATATCCGTATAGCCGCTGAAGTCGAAATAGATTTGCCAGGAAAACAAAAAAGTAGCCAGGACCAGCGCAGGCGCCTGAAACTGCTCAGGAGCGTCATATACCTTGTCAACGTAAAGAGCCATGTAGTCTGCCAGGGCGACTTTCTTGAAAAACCCGACAACAAAGAGGGAAAGACCGTCCGTTATATCCTGCATGGAGACCTTGGGTGGTTTATGCAGTTGGGGGAGTAAATTTTTGGCTCTTTCGATTGGCCCGGCAACTAATCGAGGAAAGAGTGAGACAAAGGCAGCGTACCTTATAAGGCTTGTCTCCCTTTCTATATTACCACGATAGTAATCTATGGTGTAGCTCATTGACTGGAAGATGTAGAACGATATACCGATGGGCAATAATATACCGGGAGCAGGCAGGCCATACGGAATTCCCAATGAAGACAATAGAAGGTTTAAGTTGTCGGTGACGAATCCACCATATTTGAAAAAGCTGAGCAGTCAGAGATTATTTATAATGCTTATGGAAAGCCACATCTTCCGCCGAGTGCTTTTGGCCATTTTCATAACTACGGCGTAGTCCAGCAGTGTCGAATACGCAATTAAAATCAGATATAACGGGTTGAAGCAGGCATAGAAGAAATATGAAATAGCCAAAAGCCAGGGAACTCTGAGCTTAGTGTTCTTGAGGGCCAGGTAAGCGGGATATACAATAATGAAAAATAGTGCAAACGGCCAAGTATGAAATAACATTCCCTGCGCCCCTTTATCTCGTCAAGACCTGAATATGTGCCTCTACCGAATCGGCCAGACCGTCCGGATGATACCCTCCTTCGAGAATAGAAACGAGACGACCTTCACAGCATTTTTCTGCTATGGCCTTGACGATTTGCGTCAGTTCCGCAAATCCCTGCGCGGTGACCTTCATACTACCGAGCAGGTCATCCGTATGGGCATCAAATCCCGCGGATATGAGCACAAAGTCCGGGGAAAAGGCAAGGGCCGCAGGCTCAAGTTTTTCTTTGAAGACCCTCACATAATCGGCATCTCCGGAACCGGCCGGCAAGGGAACGTTAATGTTGTAATTCAAACCTTTTCCGCCGCCCTTTTCTGTTTCGCTTCCGGTGCCCGGATAGAAGGGGTACTGGTGAACGCTAAAGTACAGCACCGAAGGGTCGTTGTAGAATGCCGCCTGGGTTCCGTTGCCGTGGTGCACATCCCAATCCACGATGAGTATTTTCGACAGGCCGTGTTTCTTTTGAACATAGCGGGTGCCGATAGCAATATTGTTAAAGATACAGAACCCCATTGCCATATCCTTTAGTGCATGGTGGCCCGGCGGACGGACCGCACAAAAGGCGTTTATGACTTTTTTCTCCATTACGGCATCGATGGCCGAGAGCACTCCTCCCACGGCTGCCAGCGCTGCTTCGTAGGATCTCGGTGATATCGGAACATCCATGGAATCGAGGTATCCCGCACCGTCCTCGCAGATTCTTCTCGCACGCTGTATATACTCAGGGGAGTGAACCATCG
>JAUWBX010000154.1 GCA_030609625.1 Phycisphaerae bacterium | reverse complement strand
TTAGCAGCGGAAAATGCTTTAGGGCAGACCAATGCCACCACAAGCAGAAGAATGTATATCTTTTTCATTTTTAACCCCACTTTAATATTGGACAATAAAACAAAATTATGCTCTTACCACGCTACTGACCTGTTACTTCCTCGTTTGCCGATAAGAGATTCTTTCTGCCAGAATCTCAGGCCGGTTGTTAAGTCTGTTATCCTGAGCTGGAAATAATATTCAACCTGCTGGCGGTTATTACCGTAACGAATGTTTCTCTGGAAGATTTTACCGGAGATACTCAGTTCAGGTGCAATTAACGTTCTTTTGCCTGCAAGGGTTTCCTGTTTGAATTCGTCTCCCGTTGCTGAGTCTCTGATATCCCTCATCTCGTAAATCATTTCGTCCGGGGCGCCCTTGCCACCTACTGCTGAGGTCATTACAACCATACCGCTGTTCATAAGCTCTTCTTCGATCTTTGCCGTCAATTGGTCGGTGTCGATTCGCTGCATGGTATCGTTTGTGACTCTGGCAGTCGTCATGACATATCTTCCACCGCCCGGCTTTTTAAGAGCGCCTGAACTAACCATCGATTGAATCATTTCGCTGGCAGCCTGGGCAAAATCCCGATAGTCCAGCTCCATAACTGCCTTACCCTCATCGTTTACAACGTCAATGTTGACAGTTTCCGTGGCACAGCCTGCGAGTAAAAGGCCGGCTAATGTGATAATTATTTTTGTTCTCATAATTTACTCCCACTTTTTAGTGTCCATTCTGAATTGTACAGCTTCAACTCTGGGCGCAACGGCCTTAAGGCTAAATGAGGATTTACCCGTCGCCGAGGCCGGCAGCCATGTGCTTGTCTTGGTTTGAATCATTAAACCGTTTGCATCGAGCCATTCTATTTTATACCTGAACCGCTTGGTATTATATGAGCGATTGTGTCCGTTGATATTAAGCTCAAGAAATCCGGTGTTGTTTCTGGCCAGAATGGCTTCGTCAATTTCGATGCCTTCGCCAAACAGTGCGCTAAAAAAATGGGCTACCGGACGGGTTACGATATTACTGCCAAGAGTGTCGCTTCCTATTCCTTCCCTTACATGAATTTGTGCAGGTTGCTGGTCACAGGCTGTGAATGTGAATGCGAGAGCTACAAGCAATATATTTGTGATTGTCTTCATTTTCTAATCTCCAAAAAAAATATTAATTAAAATGTTATAACCTCAAATATCGGCTCAGCCTGATTGGCTGTTATTCTAACATATACTATAGCATTATTACAACCAGGAATATTAATTTCAAAGGGAATCGCCTCGGCTGGTGTAATTTTTAATTTCCCATCTTTCGGCTTTGGGAACCTGGCAATCTGAAAATCCTTCGGCAAAGTCGTCCATATCCTGACATCCGCGGCAGTCGTCGCATAACTGTATGCCGCCATAAACACAGAGGCCATCGAAGAAGCAGAAGAGTCCTGTTTCTCAAGAGCGTACTGCGCAATGGCTTTTGCTGTGGCTGATATAATAGCCCTTGTTAAAATACCCTTAAAATCCTTGCTGAACTCCGTTTGGACAACCCTGTCCATGTCTGAGACCAAAGAAGTCTTATAATCTTTACCGTCAACTTCTGCAACCAGATATTGGTATGCTCTGTCTCTGAATTCCAGCTCCGGCAGGGCAATTCCAATATATTTAACTTTATCTGTTGCGACGAATAATGGAATATCCAGCCTAAATTCTTTTTTTACAGGCCCCAGGCCATTCTCAAATATCAACCATACCGTATCTTCAAGTTGCTCTTTCCCATCAAGTATATTCTCGGTAATGAGGAGGTCCTCAGCTATATAGGCATTATCCCCGACCATACCATAGGATTCTTTGAGCAAATCCACTGCTTTAGAGTGGTCAGAAACCAGGTTAAAGAATATACCCGCTAAGTAGGTCGCAAAAGGATTAACAAAATCAGGATAAGCCTCGAAATTGTAAAGATTTGGATATTTTTGAGCTAATAGTTCCTCTGTTTCCGGATTTTCAACATTGGATTTTGAAAATTCGTCTTGTTGCTGTTTCTCTTCCAATTCGGCCTGGAGTTTATGTATTTCTTCATTAAATTTCTCTTTTGCTCGTCTCTGTCTGTCAAGGGCACGATTAAATTCCACTCTGGCCAGGTCAAACTTCTTTTCAGCCATAAAGTTCAGGGCCTTGTAAACATTGACCATTACGCCATCATACTCTTCGCCCCTGTAAGGAATGATATTTTCATTTACGAGAGTAGAGCCGATGCCGTCGCCAAGCCTGGACTGTTCATCGTAATACTTAAGCATGTCCTCAGCCTTGTCGAAGGTCTCGGTGCTTTTGGTATGTTCTTGCCGGATTCTTTCAACTGTTCCAAGCTGTAAGGCCCAGAGTAAGTCCTCGCCCTTGGGGTTTTTCTGTTTGCCTATCCTGCCCTCGGCAAAGAGGGCCGAACTCTCATAGTCGAATCTTTCAAAGTGCCCATTAAAAGTGGCTAAGTGGCCCTTCGGAGCGTTACAACCTGCAAAAAAAGGCAGACTTAAAAGGCCTAAAACTGCAAATACGCTAAGATTCTTAAATCTAACTCCGCTCATATTACTCCCCAAACCCATCAACAACATAAAGCAATTTGTCATTCTGAACGAAGTGAAGAATCTCTTTCTGCACAAGTCCCGATTTATCGGGATTATTCTCATTCATAGGCCAGATGCTTCGCTTCGCTCTCCGTAAGGAGTCCTTCGGACAGCATGACAATACGAATCGGTCAGTTTGAGTATTTAAGACGCTCGACAATCATTGTAATCTCTTAAAGGTTATCGTCAATAACTTGAAGAGATTTTTGAAGTTTTTTCCTGGTTTTTGCTACTTTAGACCCCGTCAATGGCAAATGGGACCTTAACCACGCATTTCACAGATGAAATCGTGCAAAACGATTGAAATTTGTTAGTATAGAGCCTATTATTTACGATAGACTAAATTACCTACAAAAAGTGTTGTATATTATTATGTTCGGTTCTTGAGATGTTTTTCACAGCGTTGACCGGAAAGCTGAAATACGATAATATATTGTCATGTTTGAGAAATATAAAATATGTGACCAGTTTTCGCTCTCACGACACATTGTCGTGTATCCGGGCGACTGCCTTGATTTGCTGCACCGCATTCCCGATGAATCGATGCAACTCATCGTCACTTCGCCTCCTTACAATATCGGAAAAGAGTACGAGAAGAAACTCAAGCTGAAAGTCTATCTTGATCAACAGGCAGCAGTCATTCGAGAATGTGTCAGGACGCTCTCTCCGCATGGAAGTATTTGTTGGCAAGTAGGAAATTATGTTAGCAACGGGTCAATAATTCCACTGGACACAGTTCTCTATCCGTTCTTCACAGAACTCGGCCTAACCATACGAAATCGTATCATCTGGCATTTCGAGCACGGTTTGCATTGCAGCAAGCGTTTCTCTGGTCGTTATGAAACTATAATCTGGTTTACCAAAACAAAGGATTACGTGTTCAATCTTGACCCTGTCAGGGTCCCCCAGAAGTATCCGGGCAAGAAATACTTCAAAGGTCCCAAAGCGGGGAAGTACTCCTGCAACCCCTTGGGTAAGAATCCGGGCGACCTATGGGTAATTCCAAACGTCAAAAGTAATCATGTAGAGAAAACTGAGCATCCGTGTCAGTTCCCTGTAGAACTCATCGAACGACTTGTCCTCTCAATGACCAATGAAGATGATTGGGTTTTTGACCCATTCATCGGAACTGGAACAACAATTATCGCAGCCATACGACATAATAGGCGAGGTGTCGGGGCCGAAACGGTTTCGAAATACGTCGATGTAGCTCGTGACAGAATTGAGCAAGAAATGGCAGGGACATTGCGGACACGACCAATGCACAAGCCAGTGTATGATCCGGAAGAGGCTGGGAACAAACTAACCGTGGCGCCCTGGGCCGCAAAACGAGATTCGGCACAGATGGAGTTGTACGTTACCAGATGAAAATATGTGAAACATATTCCCACCTGAATGGACTTGAGTTCCTACTCGTTCACAAGCCAAAACTCTGGGCCGAGATTCAGGCTGTCATCAAAGCAGTCGACGCCCAGAAATGCAAGACGAAAGTTTCCAAGGAAAAGAATATGAAGGGCAAGCTCCTGTATAGCCCTATCGACATGAACAAGATGTTCAAGAAGCTCCTCAAGAAGAAGAAATGGGAAGAAAGCCGGGTAAGCTATTGGGTAACAAAGAGCGAGAAACTCATCCGAAAAACCTTGACCATGCAACCGGAGGAGCAGAAGCGAGAAATAGAAGAAGCTGGCGAAATACCAATTTACAGCTACAACCAAACCGACTTTGTCAAAGACCGTGTTGCGATAGAGGTTCAGTTCGGGAAATATTCTTTCGTTGCCTACGATCTGTTTGTCAAACATCTCGCCTTCTATGTCGGAGACCATATCGACGTTGGTATTGAAATCCTCCCCATGAAATCCCTTCAAGCCCAAATGAGCTCTGGTGTCGCCTATTATGAAGGAGAATTCTACAACGTCGTCAGACAAGGACGGGGTGTTCCCGCTGTTCCTCTGGTGCTCATCGGGATTATACCTTGACCAAGAAGAACCGAACCATTGAATTCACCTAACAATCAATTCCGTGCGTTGCGCTCCAATGATTGCAGGTGATTCATCACGTTCGACTGAAAGGCAACGCAATATTCAGTGGTGCGATATGCTACTCTGCGAAGTTAGCTTCGCTACGAAGCACGAGAATCGCACCAATTATAAGATAATAGCTCCTGATTTTTAGGTTCTTTTTCATACTGCAGGAGAATGAATCGATATAATTAAAGTTATTCCGCCCTAATAGCCGAACAAAAATAACAGCTTTAAATGTCTTTTTATAAAAACTAAATGGTTGTTGTCTTGACTGTTTCAATGGGCTGGTGGTAGAATGATGAACACAGTATTTGGATTTAACAACCTTATTTTCTTGTATTGAAATGGAGGTATAAATGGCTAAGAAACTGATAATAATTTTGATGGTGGTCGTTGTGGGTCTCGGTTTGGCATTTGTTGCCGGCTGTGAGAGCGACGCTCAAACCGGTGCTCTTATCGGTGCGGGGGTTGGCGCCCTTGCCGGCCAGGCAATAGGCGGCGATACGGAAGCAACGCTGATTGGGGCCGGAGCAGGCGCCGCCGGCGGCTATATCATAGGCAACGAAAGCGACAAGAAAAAATAGCAGGCCCAAATGTGCCCCCGCGGCTTGCCGGCGCAAGCCAGCGGCGGGGGTCGGACCTGAACTTCGGCGAGCTCAGTCGAGTCGTGAACTTTACCATTCGGTGGTCAGCCTCGATGGCAGAGTTTTACACATCCTCTTTATTATCTTTTGTGCTTGTCCAATCTCTTGAGTTGATAAAGCAGAGCCTGCAACGCCGCCGCCCAACATTCCACCTGCAACACCGCCGAACAGTTCATTTTCTTCGCTGCTGACAGCAGCACCGGCACCCCATAGACTTCCAAGACCTAAAAATCCCCCGGTTTTGCCCGAACCAATGCCAAGCCACAAAATGCTGTCATGCTGGGTATCCACCAACTTTGCCGTCATAGCTATTTCATCACCAAAGTGTGGGATGCTGATGATAAGAACCGCAGGTACGTTTAGAATTTTCCCAGCCTCAGCGGCACCTGCCTCAGTGGTCAACTCTGAAGCCTGGAATTCCTGCTCCTCAAGCAACGCCCTAACATGGGCCCACTCTACGGGTGCATAACCCTTCTTCAGGAATTCCATCGCGAATAAATCCGCAATTTGATTTTTGGCCGGCTCGCTTTTCACAGCACCCTCAACGGATACGATAGCAACTTTATCTATCAAGCTGAAGTTATAACCGGCCCTGGAGTGGCTTTCTGCTCGTCCCGAAGAGCAGCCGCCAATAAGTAAAATAGCTATTATCAGTACAGG
>JAUWBX010000490.1 GCA_030609625.1 Phycisphaerae bacterium | reverse complement strand
AGGCGATTTTACGAAATCCTCTGGCCGACCCTTACATCCTCGGAATATCAAGCGGCGCAGGATTAGGTGTAATTATTGCAATCCTATCAGGAATAAGCTGGAGCTTCTGGGGTGGTTCGCCAATAGGGATTTTTGCATTTGGAGGAGCGCTTATAACCGTCTGGCTGGTCTGGTACATCGGACATTTTACAGGTAAATCACAGGTAACAAGCTTGCTTCTTGCCGGCGTAGTAGTCAATGCCTTCTTCTCAGCAATAATAATGTTCTTAACATCCATAGCAAAAAGCGAACAGGTATTTTCGACAATATTTTGGCTGATGGGCAATATAACAGATAAAGAATTATCGGTCTTGTGGGTCAGCGCAGGCTGTATCATAGCTGGGATAATCGTCCTATTTACTCTTTGCCATCGGTTAAACGTTCTGGCCCTGGGCCAGGAAGAAGCAAAGGGACTTGGCGTTGATGTGGCAAGAACCAGGATAGTTGCTTTTGCTTGTGCAGCCTTTGTAACCGCTATCGCCGTTAGCCTGAGCGGACTAATAGGATTTGTGGGCCTTATCATACCGCACGGAGTCCGTCTTGCATTCGGCCCCGACCATCGTCAATTGCTGCCTATTAGCGCGATAATTGGAGCCGGATTTTTAGTTATCGCCGACACAATCGCCCGGATAATCGTTGCGCCCGCCCAATTGCCGGTAGGCGTTATCACAGCCATTGCAGGTGGGCCGTTTTTTCTAATTTTGTTAGCCAAATACAGTAGAAAAGTTAGCTGGTTAAAATGAACGCTATTATAGAAGTCGAAAATTTAAACTTTGGCTATACACTCCAAAACACAATCTTAAAAGATATCAGTTTCGAAGTAATTCAGGGGAAGTTTCTGGCCATAGCAGGGCCAAACGGTGCGGGCAAAACAACTCTGTTAAATCTGCTCTGTGGACTGCTCAGACCCAAAGCCGGCTCCATAAGGATTGACGCGGCACCTGTGGAATCATATTCAGTCAAAAAACTTGCACAAAAAGTCGCCGTGGTTCGCCAGGAATTCGTACCGGTATTTGATTTTACCGTCGCCCAAATGGTGTCGATGGCAAGAACACCATATTTGGGCACATTCGGGTTCGAGGACAAAACAGACAAACAGATGGTTAATGAAGCGCTCGAGGCAACCGACACGGCCCAGTTTGCTCTGCGACCACTCGGAAGTCTGAGCGGCGGCGAACGACAGCGGGTTTTTATCGCAAGGGCACTTGCGGCGAACAGCGCGGTTTTGCTTTTGGATGAACCGACGAGCTTTCTGGATTTGAAACATCAGGTTGGCATATATGATTTGCTCAAAGCCGCCCAGTTTGAAAAAGGCAAAACGATTGTGGCCGTAACGCACGATATAAACCTGGCAACCCAATACTGCGATGAAATTTTACTTCTCGGCGCCGATGGCAATTATCATATCGGCGAAACCAAAGATGTTTTGTCCCGGGAGCAAATCGAGAAAGTTTTCGGCGTCAGGACGTTTGTGGGCAGCCTCGGCAAGGAAAAATTCTTTATTCCCCTCGGAAAATTTGCAAAAGACAGCGGACAAATCACCTGCAAACCACACAACATCCAACAGGAATAAAAGCAGTAGCCTGTTGACGTAACTGCTTATTTTACAAGATGTTAAAGCTGTCTATGTGATTTGTCTTGAATAATCTAATTATACCGACTATACTTTTGCCGCATGAACTACAGCCTGTGGATAAAACAAATATTATACACAACATACTCTAAGGTGTTATAATCAGCTTTTATACAAAAAGTAAAGTTAGTAGTAAGAAAGGTAAATCGGCAAGTGGCACAAAAACGTAAAAAAGCATCCAGAGAGAGAGTAAGCTCGACCCGGACAAAGAAACGCTCTTTGACTTCCGCCAATACTGAGCATTTCAAACAAATGCTGTTGGAAAAACGCAGGGAAATCCTGAGAAATGTAAACGAATTTGAAGACGAAGCTCTGAAGAAATCCCGGCTGGACGCAGCCGGTGACTTGTCAAGTATGCCAATCCATATGGCTGATATCGGAACCGATAACTACGAGCAGGAATTCGCTCTTGGACTGATGGACAGCGAAAGGAAATTACTAAGAGAAATTGACGGTGCACTGGGGCGTATCGAGCAGAAAACTTATGGTATCTGCGAAGGCACCGGCAAGCCGATACCAAAAGCCCGGCTCGAAGCTCAGCCCTGGGCCAGGTACTGTGTTGAATATGCACGAATGCTGGAACAGGGCCTCGTACAGGAAGAATAAATGTAAGATTGATATTTTAGAGCCTATCCAAATAACCCGCTCTATTGCGGCCGGCTGCAAAGCCCGATGCCTGCGTTGTCGGCCAAAAATGTTCTCAACGTGGAGAAAACCACGCCTCCGAGCATTTTTGGCCTGCCGCCTTGGCCTCGAACTTTTCGCTCGGCCTCATAACG
>JAUWBX010000142.1 GCA_030609625.1 Phycisphaerae bacterium | reverse complement strand
AGATACAAAAAACCAAAGCCTATAGCTGAGTTTGGTGAGATTTTCCTTGATTTACATGCTTAAATCTGCTAAAATAGTTAGTGTTGGGGGCGGAATGAGAAAAAGAATTTCATGCAGAGTTATTAGAACTATTCCTCTTAGCAAAAGTAGTTGCGAACTGCGCCATACAAGCAGGTCAAACGATAAGTCCCATAAAATGAGCGATGCCGCCAGAACACCAAATACAAAAAAGTACGTTTGGGAACCGGCTGCAAACGCCCAGGTCAAACACTCCGGTAACCCGGTTAGTGACCCCAAAGCCTATAAGCCGGCTTTGGGAACCCTTACCTATACAGACCGACTGGACATAGCAAGAGTGTCCATCGACGATGGTCTGACAGCACAGATACTTGATTGTTATGCTTAACACCCAGCTTTCTGCTTTATGAGCAGCAGGCATCGAGGCCGAGCAGACAGTCTATACCAAATCTTTTAAGTGACGTCTTAAGTAATAACGGCATTGTGATAGTATTACCGCAGATACCATTATGGTGACGAAGACATCAGGCGAGACTTCATTCACCACAACAGCCAAGGCTGTACCTGCCGCGGGAGGGTGCTCGACGTCCAACGCTACCATAACAAAGATAGCGATTCCAACTGCGAGGGGATACTCGAGAAAATATGGGAGGGTAGCGAAGTAAAATATAATTCCCGAGGCCAAACCGACCAGATGGCCGCCAATAACGTTTCTTGTTTGCGCGGAGGCAGCGGTTGGCATTGCGAATACGATAAAAGCGGTGGCGCCCATTGCACTAATCACGACCATTTTGTCCTCGCCCAGAACGAGAACAATGATACACAGAGCAACGGCGGCCAAACAGCTCTGGCAGAGGTAATATTTCCAAAGCTTTTTGAATTTCTCCCCAATCGGTGTATGCAGTGTTATATGATGTAGCTCCATCGCAATTTTTTGTGTTCCCACTTTGCGAACCTGCCCTAATCGGTCGCAAGCCCAAGCTGTATCGGTGCAGAACAAAATGTGGCCGCTTTAATATGTAGCAGCCACCACGTTACAAACAAAAGAACGGCGAGGGATGGGTAACCTTAGAGCACTAAGTGTACACATTTCCTCGCCGAGTTCATAAAATCCGTTCAGGCTTCTTATTAGACCATCCGTGGCCGGCCTTGTGATTCAACACTTTTTTCTAAAGCCTCTATATACTAAACTCTATGATGATGTTTTTTGCGGCTTTTCGGATGTTTTCCGGACTTTCAAGCTGACCTGACAACAAAAGCTCTCTCGCCTTCCGGACGGCCTTGGAGTCCATCTGTGGGGTTTGCATTGCCCTGTCAATAAAAGAGGCATAATTGACCTGCACAGATACATCCGCATCGTTACCTGTAAGAGCCGCCGCAGAGTTGGGCTGTCTGGATGACGATTTTTCCAGGAAGCCCTGAATTTGATTGGTATTTACTTTTTCAATCATTGCATTTCTCTATTGACTGACTATTTTCTATTGACTATTGACTATTGGTTTGGAATCTAAAATCCTGTTTTTTTCTCTCAATAATCAATATTCAATTGTCAATAATCAATCACCTGTTTATGGTTCTTATTCGCATATTTTTGACAAAACTTTAACATTTTTTCCGAATTTTTCATTTTTTTCTAAAGTTAACGTCCTTTTTGGACGAGGTTACTTGGTTGCAAACATTTTTGTGGATTTTCAAACGCATTTTTACATTTTGATTCCCGGCTATAGCGTTTCAGCCACCTCATAACTTACAAACTTTATAAATTCAAGCGAGCTGACAGCCGCTAACCGTTCATGCAAAGGCGCATAACCCAAGCGCTTTTGTGAACGAAAATACTCTTTTATGCGATACTCGGTTGTTTTATCGGTGGTGTCCCAAATCTGCTCAAGTGCCCATAACAACTGTCCATCTCTGAGGTCAATAAGCTTCACGCGAAGTCCAATAATCATATGAGGATAAGGTCTGAATTCAGTAATGGTTCCGAGCAATACCGCATCGCACTTTAACGTCTCACGGATTGCCAATAACTGCTTAAGGGCATATTTCGAGTCTAGGTCCAACTGCAAGCTTCGCCACAAAGGGTCATTCTGACGGACAACAGTTAAACCGAAAACCTGCTTCTTCTGCAATGCCTGGTAAAGTTTTTCGGTTACATCAGCGGAGATTTTGGGATAACTCGAATCGTTGTCCAACTCAACAATAGCAACCCTTCCAAGCGTAGTTAAGCTCTTATCCGGATTCAGATAATAGTAGTCGGCTGGTGCAGAAGCTTTATAATAAGTGATGCAGCCTGATAAAAGAGCTGCCGGCAATAACAATATTGCGACTCGTGAGATGTAACTCAAACTACAAGCCCGTGCTTCTGCAGGGGCGCCCCCCGCTTTCGCGGGGGTGACGTCATTCCTGCAAAAGCAGGAATTGTCCCCGCCCCTGCTTGCGCAGGGGTAAACTTGTCCCCGCAAAAGCGGGGAGCGGGGAAGCGACGAGCAACGAGTCCCGTTAGAAAAAAGATGTTGTTTTCTAACGGGACGAGCTACCAGATATGATAATACCGTTCTTGAGCTATTCATTCGATTCACCTAACGTCAGTGTTTTCTAATTTTCAGACTGGCCGGGTTTACTTAACGATGCGACGGTGGTCGAGCTTGTATCCTCAGCCTGGGCCGATTTCGTCTTTACCTCTCCGCCAAGAACTTTAAGTATCTTAAACAAAGCTTCCAACTGGGCTGTTTCGGCGTTACGTATTTCATCACGGAAACCAAGGATATCGACTTTCCAATTATTCAACTCAATACGCATTGTAATCAAAAGGTCATTTGCTTCGGTTAATTCCTTTTGCATCTGCCGTAATTGAGCCTCAAGAGCAACAACCTGGTCTTTAAGCTGCTGTTTTTGAACGATAAGGTCCTTGTTTTGCTGCCGCAGTACAGCCACTTGTTCAGAGAGTATGACATGCTTTTTCGACAATTCCATCGCAGAGGCTACAACAGTTGGGTTCTGTATCTGTGAAGCAGATTCCTGGAACCTTTTTGCTACGGAAGCACTCTGCTGTATTTCAGTAGAGTCGGGCCGGACAGCAACCCTCGGCGGTTCCTGGACAGATACACAGTTCGATAACAAAAATATCGGCATTAATGAAATCAGTATAAAGATTGTTTTTTTGTTACTTTTCATTGTACTTTTCTCCATTTATTTTGTTTGGTCAGGTACTTGAAGGCGCACCATTTTGCTTTTGGGAAACCTCCGGCGCTTTGGCACCGGCATATTCACATCTTAAAGACATTCCTGTGCCGCAGGAACAGGTTATTTCTATAACAGCAAATTCAGGCTGGTTTTCCACGATACGCACCTGTGGCTCAGCTAAGGCTGTGCCCGGCTGTTTCGGCCGGCCCGGTTCAGACTGTACAATATCGAGAGTGAACTTTCCTTCAAGTTTTACGTTGCTCTTCTTTATAATTTTCCTTGCTGTCTTTGTCATTTTCTATCTTAGTCCTTAGTCCTTCTTCAAATTTCTGCCTTCCGCCCCCCCCACCACAGGGGTGGGGGCTAAACTTCTGTCTTCTGTCTTCTGACTTCTGTCCGTCAAGCACAGTAATCAATTCCGGCTTTGTCGGGATTCCGGTTGGTTCTGTTTTCAGTCTGCTTTTCCGGTGAATCGGCCATATCCTGTTCCTCAACCAACTCATCCAACTGTTGTTCTCCTTCTTCCTCATTTTCCTGTTGTAACTGCCGACGTTGTTTTCTTTCTTCACGGCGTTTTGCAGGAGTCAAACCAGTGATACTTTGCAAACCTTCGACCGGTTTTATCATTTTGGAATCATAATCTGCCATCTTTCCATTGCCTCAATTTTACCGACAAGTTAAATATAGCACTTGCGTGCAACTGGCTGACACGCGATTCTGTAATTTCGAAAATCTCAGCGATTTGCTTCATTGTCAGGTGCTGCTGGTAATAAAGCAGGATGAGCTGCCGCCGCCTCCGGGACAACTGTTGTATCGCCCCGGCTAACTTATCTGTAAGCTCCGCCCGTTCGATTTGCTCATCAGGAGTTCTCGTATGAGCTGCGGCTAAAAGATTACTCAGTGCAGGTGAATCCTCTCCAAAGCCATCGAGAGAGACAAAATGCTGTGCACGAGCACTATAGAACATTTCATAAAGCTCACCAATAGTTATTCCAAGTTTTTCGGCTAATTCGGCATCAGTAGGGGCTGTGCCTGTCTGCTCAAGAATCTTGCGGCTGAGCTGCCGGGCTCTGCGAATCCGCTTGCTGAGATTTGCAGGCAGCATAGATGAGCTTCTTAGCTCATCAAGAACGGCTCCTTTGATTCTAATATAGGCATAGGTTTTGAACTCGGTATGGTGGGACGGGTCAAAATCGCGGGCAGCTTTAACCAATCCAACAGCTCCTGCGGAGACCATATCTTCAAATGATAACGGAGGACTCAGATACGTTACCACCTGCCCGACTATCCTGTGAACCATAGGCAAAAGCTCGGCTATCTGCTCATCTTCGATTTCGTCTTTGGCGGGCCTTTTCTGGCCTGAGTATGCGCGCAGGGCAACAGTATTTAGATGCTTTCGGCCATCTTCAGGTGTTCCCAAAGTCAATAAATCGGCTTTGGTGTCCTTAGTGAGCTGCTCTTCAGAGATGTTTTCAGTCTTTACCGCCACTATTCTTTTCCTTTTGTTGATTCATCTGGTTTGTAATCATCGCACTTATCAAAATAGCGTTTACCGCCTTTACAACCAAAGTGCCTGCTATATAGGCAAGCACGGCGCCCAGCAGTGCCCTTTTGCAACAGGTAAACGGCGAAAGGCCGCTAATCCAACCGATTAGGCTCAAGCCGAAAAAACATATCACGGCAATACTTACTGCAATCGACTTAACGTGTAACGGCATAATTCGTATCCTATATTAATCAGATGTCAGAGGTCAGAAGTCGGAATTCAGATGTCTGTCTTCTGTCCTCTGTCTTCTGTCCTCTGTTTTCTGTCTTCTGTTTTCTGTCTTCTGTTTTCTGACATTATCACATTGGCGTCCCTGCTAAAGCGGGGGTAAGCTGTCCTTGTTCTTCGGGTGCTGTCATCTCATTTTGCTGTATGGATATTGTTTCTACCGGTTCTACTTCGGTTCCAAGCACAATTTCGTCATAAGCTATGACCGGCAAGAGTGAGACTGTTCTTGATAACATTGCCGCCAGGGGTGAACGTAACCTTGAATCACATAACAAAACCACCTTGTCCCTGCCTTTGTCCATTGCCGCCTTCCATGCTTGTGCGCTTTTTCTACTTATATCCATTGCCATTTCGGTGGGTAAGGCGAGGTTTATTCCATCGGCTTCCTGGTGCAAGGTTGAGACTATTTGATGTTCGAGCGCCGGGTTCAATGTTATGGCTGAAATTTTACCAGCCTCGTTCTTATACAGCTCGGTAATGGTTCTGCTTAAGGCTTTACGAACCATCTCAGTTAAAATATTGGTATTTTTAGTTTTTGAAGCGTTCTCTCCCAAGGATTCAAGTATGACAGTCAGCTCGCGAATCGGTATTGCATCTGTCAGAAGGTTCTTAAGCACTCGCTGAAGCAATCCAATAGGTACTCCTCCATCGGCCCCAACAACCTCTCCGACCAAAGAGGGCTGAGTTTTGCGAAGCCGGTCAACAAGAAGCTGAACGTCTTCGCGGGTCAGCAATTCGTCTGCGTGTTTTTTCAGCGTTTCAGATAAATGAGTAATGAAAACGGATTCCGGGTCGATTACAGTATATCCATTTATTTCGGCCTTTTCTTTATCGGCCGGTGCAATCCACAAAGCAGGCAATCCATAAACAGGTTCATTGGTTTCTAAGCCCTCAACTTTTGTCTGAACATTACCGGCATCCATTGCGAGGAACATATTTGGCTCTAATTTTCCTTTTGCTACTATATGGTCGAGAATCCTAATCTCGTAAGTAGCAGGCTCAAGGTTTATATTGTCCTTCAGGCGAACCAGAGGAATAACGATTCCAAGCTCCTGAGCAAATTTTCTCCGCAGCGCTCCAATACGGTCGAAAATAGCACTGTCTTTTCGAGGGTCCACCATACTAATCAATCGCACACCAACCTGCACTGAAACTCTGTCAACGTCCAGCAAGTCTTCGACCGGTTGTTTTTCGGCTTTTGTCAGGTGCGGTGACTTTTCGAGCTTTTCGGTAC
>JAUWBX010000285.1 GCA_030609625.1 Phycisphaerae bacterium | reverse complement strand
GTTTACTTCTAACTCTAATACTAATACCATTTCAGATACTACGATTGAAGGTTATCTTGATTTAGGTACGAATGTAATACTTGACACAAGTGACTATGGTGCAAATCCGGGTCCCTACTCTGGCACTGGAGATATCACGGTCTCTGCGGCCATCAACCCTAGTCCCAAAACAAGCGAGTTCTGCTATAACACTGGGCGGCAATGTGACCGGCAGCGGCATGACAGACGCCGATACCTTGACATTTGAAGATGACGTAACGGCCAATGGCACTGGTGGTGCTGCTGACCAGACCCTCGATGCCGGAGAGGGCACACTGAAGGCGAACGATAATGTCAATATCACCAAGACCACCGCGGGCACCCTCACGCTGGGCGGAGATACGGGCATTGTTCTCGGCGGTGATGTGATTGGCACTGAGGCTTCCGGCAGCAACCTAATATTTACAGATGATGTGACTGCTGACCGTGTTAGCGGCGGCGGCGACCAGAGGTTCGACGCCGAAGGCGGGACGTTGACAGCCAACGATGAAGTCGATATCACCAAGACCACAGCCGGGACGCTGACGATTGGCGGCCGTGACGGATTGAATCTCGGCGGTGATGTGATTGGCACTTTAGCATCAGGCAGCAACCTGATATTTACAGATGATGTGACTGCTGACCGTATTAGTGGCGGCGGCGACCAGAGGTTCGATGCGGAAGGCGGAACATTGACAACGCAGAATCAGGTAGATATCGAGAAGTCCACTGCCGGGACACTCACTCTGGGCGGAGCTACGGCTTTGAATCTCGGTGGCAATGTAACCGGGACTCACGCCGGCAGCAACCTGGTATTTACAGATGCTGTAACGGCCAATGGCTTCAGTTCTCCTTTGGATCAGAGATTGGATGCTGGAGCCGGGACGCTTCGGGCGGATGATACGGTCACGAAAACCACCGAAGGTGACCTTTATATTGGTGGCGACGCAGGTGTGGACCTTGACGGTACTGTAGAGGTTCAGATCGGCAGCCTGACCATAGAAGACGATTTCACTGCAGAAGCCGATTTACTGGCAAGCGAAAACGTAACATTTGAGGGTTCGATAGTAAATGCGACACTTGACGGCGGTACTGGTACACCGGTCAACCAGAATATAACAGCCACGAACGGCAAGGTTTATGCGAGTGGCTGGATACACAAGACAGAAGAGGGCAATCTGGACATTTTTGGCGGTTATGACGGTCCACGCGGTACTACCTCCCCTTATGCCTATTCCGTATGGACCCAGGCTGTGACTGTTGATGATGGCGAATTGACCATTCAAGGTAATGCATATGTTCGACTTGATGGAAGTATTTACTCCAAGGATAATATGTGGCTAACCGCAAATGCCGATCCTTTTGACACTGGCGACCTTGAGTACCTGAACCATACTGCAGGAACCATCAAAAGTGAATTAGGCGATGTTGTTCTTTCTGCGCAACAAGGAAATGTGATAACTCTCAATAGCAGTGACGCTACACTTACAGAGTATGTTACAGCCGGTGGCGATATTAAGCTTAATGATTATGTATGGGTGCAGTATGACGGGAAACTCGATGCCGGCGGTGACGTAATTTTGGCCAGCGGCAAGCGGTTACAAGGAAACCAATATTTGACTATTGAAGCAGGCGACGACATCATACTCGGTGCCACTGACCCAGCTAATCCTTCGGCGGGAGGATTTCCTGGTAATGTTGTAGTGAAGAATGACCTGATACTGGATGCCGACGATGATATTTACGCCTATGGTGACATCACCTCGACCGGTGGCAATATCGAGATTTATTCTTCGGATGATACCACGTATCTCGGCGGTGACAAAATTCAAGCGTACGGTAATATCCTGCTGAATAACAACACAGAATTTACCAGCTACGATGACCAGAAGGTGGATGCTCAAACCGGCATGATTACCGCTAACGGCTGGCTGTATAAGGGGGACAGCAGCCTATATCTGGAGGCTGCCGGTGACGTAAGCTTAGCTAAATATGTAACAGCCGATTCCGGTAGAGTATCAATTGTCTCGGAGACCGGCACGATATTTACGCCAGGCGGCTTGAACGACACCCTTAATGTTCCCATAACCGGCTATTCCAACGATGAAAGTGAAACAGGTGCTGGTGTCATTCTGCCCTATGGCCCCGGCAAGGCGGCAATTGTGGTTATGAGCGAGGCAGACTTGAAGTTAGGCGAGGGTGCCGTACTTACAGCTTTTGGAATGTACGACAATTCGGGTGCAGTTGATGACCGTGCCGGCGTTGGTTTCCTTGATGATGGTGACCCTGCGACTGCAACTATCGGTGGGATTCTCAGGGACGAAGGCGACCCATTTGATGTCGCGATTTATCTGGCGAGTACAGATGGAGACGTTGATGTTAGTTCGCCGGTTACGATCGGCTCATGGGAAAGCGAGAGGTTTATACCTGAAGGAGCAATGGTTATTGATGCCTTCGATACTGTAACCTTCGATGACCAGATAGGCGGTCAGTTTGAGACGTCTTTGGCTGCCGGCCAGGTCGGTACCAGATTGGAGGTTGTCTCTCGTATAACCGAATGGCTGTACCAGGCTGTTGGCCGCCTGCCCTATCCGTATGGCGGCAGGCCTTTCCCACTTGATTATACATACGTGCTCCGTGGTGCCGGCCTTGACAATCCCGCTATTGCTGCTATTACGGATGGCAGAGGCAGGAGGGCCTGGGTCCTTGAAGACCCGGTGCTTGCGGCTCCTCTTCATGAGGAATTAGGTGAAGGAGCCGAAAGGCTGACATTAGGGCTGGCAGGCTGTCCTGTTCTGGTTGCCGCAGTGTCCGCGGAGCTTGGAATTCCAGGAGAAACCATTGAAGTGTCCCTGGCAAATTCTTTCGCCCTTAACACAGATATCCAGCCATGTGAGAGCTGCGCAAGGCTCGTCAACGCTGCGACAATTTTGAGGGATGAAGACGGCTCCCGGATGGCTGCAATGAATCAGGTATTTAACACAGTGGCACCGGCTGGTGCACCGTTCACGCCGGAAATGGCTGCCTCGGTTGTTACAGCATTCGCAGGACGCGTCAATGATGGCACACAGTATGCCACAGCCATAGAATACATTGATGCTTTCGTTCGATACATCGCTGTTCTGAGCACTGAAATGGGCTCACCAGTAGGTGATTCTGTCGCCTTTGTCATAGAAAAATACGGCGCAGGCCTGACAGAAGGCGAAAACAGCAACATCGCTGCATTCGTTGCAACACGTTTGGAAAGTGGCGAAACTTTCGGCGATTGATGAGGCGAATTAGAAGTAACAGATTAGTTATTGAATTACCAAATAAGCCCGTCCCTGAAAAGGGGCGGGCTTATTTTTTACAGTCTATCTTGAGGGTGGTAATTTAACAAGTTGCTGTTGCGGAAAGTGAAAATCGACGATGTCACCCCTGCGAAAGCAGGGATCCAGAGCGAAAAACTGGATTCCCGCTTTCGCGGGAATGACAAATACTGTTTCCGCAACAGATACTAACTACCTACGGCCTTTGCGACCGGACCGGAAACACCCTGTTTGCCTGCACGGATTTCTTCTACACGTCGTTCGAGCTTTGTGAATATGGCCATGTTGCCGGTTTTTCTAACTGAGGCCAGCGCCTTTTTAATCAGTTTCTCTGAGTGGACGTAGTTTCCCTTTGCACGACACACTCTTGCTTTAGTCAACCAGCTCGGAGCTATAAGGTGGTGGTCAGGACCGTAAATTTTTTCTTGTGTCGCTATTGCACGGTCAATCAGCTCTTCCGCCTTATTGTATCTTCCCTGTAGCGTATATAGTCTTGCTACACTACCACGGACATTTGCCGTGTAAAGGTGGTCCGGCCCATAACTGCTGTTGATTAAGGTCATTGCCCTGTGATAGTAACCTTCCGCTTGTTCGAAATTACCCTGTGCGACGAGAAGGACGGCAGTATCCACCCAGAACGGGGCCAATGCCTTGTCATTTTCAGTGTGACTATCGAGCATAACAGCCATTGCCTTGTCCAAAGCGGACCTGGCTTCGCGGTACCTGCCCTGCTCCCGATAAATTGAGCTCAGAGTTCTTAAAGTGTAAGCTATGTAAGGATGGTTCTTATAGAGAGCTCCTTCCTGTAGTTTCAGACCCAGCTCACACATCTTTTCAGCATCGAGAAGCTTGTTTTGATTCTTGTACAGCGTCGCCAAATCAATCCGGCACATAGCAAGCTCAGAATCACAAGCGCCTTTTCTTTTTGCCAGAGTCAACGCCCGCTCAGCAAGTGGCTGCGCCTTTGCGTATTCTCCGTAGGCCATGTACACTCTTGCCATTGAGCGGAGTGTTTTGCACGGGAGACTCTTTTGGCCCTGCCACGGCTTTCCATCTGCTATGCCACCCTTCAGTAGCAGTAGCACTAAACCGAGCACTAAAACGACGAAATGTGTTTTGCTTTTCTGTGTTAGACGGTTTGT
>JAUWBX010000404.1 GCA_030609625.1 Phycisphaerae bacterium | reverse complement strand
ATTTTTCACATTGAATATCAGGCCACAACCATGTAGAATACACAATTATGAAGAACAAAGGATTGTCAACATTAAACTACCGTAAGCCAATTAAGCTGCTTGAACAGATAGATTTTTATCGTACCGATGCTTCACGGAAATTGGATGCTGACCAAAAAAGCAGTCTGGGTCAGTTTATGACCCCTGCCCCGGTTGCAAATTTCATGGCCTCATTATTCAACAAAAAAAAAATGGACAATATCAGGCTACTTGATCCTGGAGCAGGGGTGGGGTCTCTGACTGCCGCCTTTGTTGAAGAATTTTGCAACAGGCCCGGCAAGGCAGATAAAATCGCAGTTTATACCTTTGAAATAGATTCTCTTCTTTTTGATTATCTTAATTCTACCTTATCGGAATGCGAAAAAGTCGCATCTGCTAATGGAGTTAAATTCGGATACGATATGCTACGTCAGGACTTCATCGCCTATGGTTACCGTAAATTACAAGATCAGCTTTTCAACAAAGAGCATAAGGAGCGATATACGCATGTTATTATGAACCCCCCGTATCGAAAAATAAAGAGCGATTCGAGACATAAGTCAATGCTCAACTCAGTAGGTATCGTAACAAGCAATCTCTATACTGGCTTTTTAGCTCTTGCCATAAAATTAATTCAGCCTGGTGGTGAACTGGTTGCCATAACTCCGCGAAGCTTTTGCAATGGACCTTATTTCAAGTCATTTCGAAAGCTCCTGTTTAACGAAATGTTTTTTCACGACATTCATATCTTTGAAGCTCGTGATCGTGCATTCAGTGAGGAGAATGTATTGCAGGAAAATATTATTTTCCACGCGGTTAAAAAGGAAAGCCCAAAAAAGGTCTGTATATCAAAAAGTATTGGGCCTGATTTCGAACACCGGTCAATACGAAAGGTCCGGCATAACCAAATCGTTAATCCAAAAGACCCCGACCTTTTTATACATATATCAACCAATGAACTGGATCAGTATGTTATTGACCGGATCAACTGTTTTAAACATAGTCTCGATGACTTTGGTATCAGCGTATCAACCGGCAGAGTTGTAGATTTTCGGGCTAAAGAATATCTGCGCAAGCATCCTGAAAATAATACTGTGCCCTTGATCTATCCGGCACATTTTGAAGATGATTTCATTCGCTGGCCGAAAGATGACATTCGCAAATCCAATGCTTTTATTCATAGTCAGCAAACACAAGACTTCCTTCTGCCGGAAGGTTATTATGTAACTGTAAAAAGATTTTCTCCAAAGGAGGAGTACCACAGGATTTCACCTGCCTTGTATGATCCTACGAGAATCAAATCTCCTTACGTCGCGTTCGAAAATCACCTTAATGTATTTCACTGCCATAATCAGGGTTTGCCTAAGAGTATTGCGAATGGCCTTATCATATATCTTAACTCATCCCTCCTGGATATTTATTTCAGGCACTTCAATGGACATACGCAGGTTAACGCCACGGATTTGAGGATGATCCGGTATCCGAGCCGGCAAATTCTTGAAAAATGGGGACGCAACTTTTTGGGTTCCTTTCCTAAGCAAGATAAAATTGACGAATTGATCGAAAATGAGGTACATAGAATGGCAAAAATTAATTCATCCGATCCCGTAAAGGCAAAACAGAAAATCGGTCAAACTTTGAAAATATTGAAGGCTCTCGGACTCCCACGTGGTCAGCAGAATGAACGTTCTGCTTTGACTTTACTGGCACTTGTCAATCTGAAACCGGAAACCCAATGGTCAAAAGCTCAAGCTCATCTTATTGGCATCACACCGATTATGGATTTCTGCAAGGAACATTATGGTCGCGATTACGCACCGAACACACGGGAGACTTTTCGAAGAGAGACTATGCATCAGTTCGTAGCCGCTGGGCTTGCAATTGAGAATCCGGACGAACCAGATCGACCCATCAATAGCCCCAGATGGTGTTATCAGATTGAGCCAATAGCTCTTGCTCTTATCAAAACCTTTGGTAAGAAAAAATGGTCTGACAATCTGAAGGAATATCTCAAAAATGTTGACACGCTTAAGAAAAGATATGCACGCAAACGAAAGATGGAAATGATTCCGGTAACTTTTTCTGATAGCAAAAAGATATCGCTCACACCTGGCAAACATAATGAACTAATCCGCGATATTATTGATGAATTCGCTCCTCGCTTTGCCCCTGGCGGCACAGTTATCTACGTAGGCGATACCGGTGATAAATGGGGTTATTTTAATGAAGAAGAATTGAAAGAACTGGGAGTAGAAGTCGACAGTCATGGTAAAATGCCGGACGTGGTCATTTATTATCCTAAAAAGGATTGGATTATACTTATCGAAGCAGTTACAAGCCATGGGCCTGTAGACGGGAAACGCCGAGAAGAACTGGCCAATTTGTTCAGGAGCGCGAAAGGGAAGCTCGTCTATATCACCGCTTTTCCCAACCGCTCGGTAATGGCATCATATCTCGGTGTAATATCCTGGGAAACCGAGGTCTGGGTTGCAGAAGCTCCCACCCATCTGATTCACTTCAACGGCATACGTTTCCTCGGTCCATATGATTCATGAAATCATATGATGATATGGAGGCAAGATAAACAACTAAAAAAAGGCAACTGCCGACGAGCTCTAAAACCATGGGTGTGCTATTGAATTCTGTCGCGTTCAACAGTGGACAGAAGAAAGTAGACTGGCTCTTATAGGGAAACGATATAATGAGTAGTTCGATCCCCGGCCCCCGACAGAAAATCAAGTGAGCTTAGATTCCCCTGCTGCGATTCAGGGGGGTGGCTCCCGGGGATAAACTCGGGTAAACTCAAGTTAGAATTGAGGATTTAGAATTTAGAATTGGTGGGGCAAGCCGCCACCCTACCAGCTATGGCCAGGCAGATATTAATAACCTGGTGATTTCACAGAAAAGGTTGACTGTTCTTAATAATTGAAGTCTCATTAATTAGTATTTGTTGCGGAAAACGAAAATCGACGATGTCACCCCTGCGAAAGCAGGGGTCCAGAGCGAAAAAGCTGGATTCCCGCTCTTTCGACCCTTCGGGTTGAGTTTGGCTATTGTAGAACGATAAAACACCTCTTAGAGCCGTTGTACAGAAAATTCTGAGCCGGTCTAACCTTTTAGCCGCGTATATGGAGTTTGTCCGCTATTGTCCTAAAACAACCGGGGCCTATACCGAATCGGCATAGGCCCCGAATTGATGCAATGCTACGACCCTATCGCTCGTCATAGCGAGCGAGACGAAGCCGAGCGCGGCAATCTCAAGTCAACACCAACTGCGACCACATAGCTCATCAAGCCACGTCCTTGAAATCGGCCACACCGTCTTCATTCATGTCAAAACGGCTTGTCAAACGGCATAGTCCGGCCGCCAAGCCACGC
>JAUWBX010000064.1 GCA_030609625.1 Phycisphaerae bacterium | reverse complement strand
AGATACATCTTAAACGACTGGAATGTAATTCTGCTGGCCCTGTCACTCAGTCTGGTATTAAGCTCGTCTTGTAGCGGTATCAATGGCTCGACTTCGCTTAGCCCCTCATAGTAGTAGGGCTGAGCAATGTTTTGGATATGCACCACCGGCAGAAAACCCCACGGCAATTGCGACTGCTCAACAAGCTGCTTGTCTTCATATCTCTGGTAAGCCACATCAGAAGTAATCTCCGTCACCGCAACTATTTGCCGACTATTACTGCTTCGTTTGCCCCCGGATAATATTCTTGATAGAAACGAGCTTTTCTTGCTCAATGAGTTTTTCTTCTGGTAGAAGTGCTGCACGTAATATCTTATCTTTTTATAGTCGTTTTCATCCAGGACAGGTAGTGCTCTCGGTGCTTCAATCAGTTCCAGGCCGATTGTCTGTGTCAATTGCAGCACATCTTCGAGGGGGCCCGCTTTGCGGGAACCCCGTGAGAGGGTTTGGGAGGAAGAGGAAATGCGTTCGATGATTTCTTTGCCAGGCCTGATGAAACAATCGACAAAACCATAAACACTTCCGAGCACCGCCATATCCTGGAAAAATCCGATAGCGCCGTTGGCCGCAAACAGTGCCTTTAATATCGCCCCAATTTCTGCACTTTTTTGGCCATCCGGCGATTTCGAAACAAAACTAATCGGCTTGCCGAACAGAAAATCCACCGTTGCATTTATCCGCCACGCGATATCGTTCTCGATTACCACTTCTTTTCGCTGCACCTCGCGGGCACTCCTTGCGCCGAAGACACCTACCTGCCCACTATGTACAAGCCCTGTTATTCTCACAGGAAGCCCATACTCTTGCGCCTGCACGTAGCACCGCCCTGATTCATTCACCTTTCTGTCGCAAGCACCGGCGCTGTGTATTTCCATCCTGGGGTTTGCGTAATATTCCCACAACTTCTCAAAGTGCCCTCGAACATCGACCGACTGTTCATCAACGAGCCACTCAATATAGTCGGCCTCAAGTCGTTCATCTTGAAAGATATCAAGTTCAAATCCCATACTTAGAACTCCGTTTTTGGGTTGCTGGTTAAATGGTCAAATAATTACCAATTACTATTTGCCATTAACCAATTGCCGTCTTCCAACTACGAGTTGCAAATCACTGCTTCTATAATTAGAGCTACCTGCACGTTTGATACGAAAATTGCAGAATTTTTAAAGGAAGCTTTTTTCGTAAGTGCTTATGTAGAAATGAATAAAAAAAATTTCAAAAATTCTGATTTTTGTTTTTAGGTATCAGCGTTTTTGGTTGATTTTTCGCTAAATTCTTACCCATCTTAACGCAAAATACCGAACACTAGGCGTGTGAATAATCAATTGAGAGGGGTATCATCGTTTTTGATTGAAAAATTAGCCAGAAAGCGAGTAAAAGCAGTCCATAAATACATAGACGTTTTTTGGGGTTTTGTCTATAATTATGTAGACTCATGTGCCGATATAGTCTATAAATAGGTAGACTGCACATAGAGATAATGTTCGAATTTCATAGGTGTAAACATGAAAGCAAAACATAAAAAACTTGCCAGGGAACAATTAGATGCCACGTTAAAGCGTTTTGAGCCACTAAAAACACTGGTTCCACCTGGAAAGGGTTGGATCCGTGCTATACGTAATGCGCTTGGTATGACAGGAGAACAGCTTGCAATACGTTTAAATGTCAATAAACAACGTGTTTCGCGTATTGAACAAGACGAAAAACTTGGAAAAGTCAGACTTGAAACACTAAGAAATGTAGCGGAGGCGATGGACTGTATATTTGTTTACGCTTTTGTACCCAGAGACAGCCTGGAACAAACGGTAAGAAACCAGGCTAAATTAGTAGCCCAAAAACGCGCGGCTCGTAGTAATCAAATGATGCGATTGGAAAAACAGGAACTCAGTAACAGTGAAAAAGAAAAATCGCTAAAAGATCTAATCGTGGATATTATTAATACAATGCCAAAATCACTATGGGATGAAAAATGATTGAGCTTGACTATCCGGAAGGCGCAACACCAATAAATGCAGATGAAATAGAAGGACTTTTGCTTACCCACATCACCACACGAGCCGAACTCGACAGATGGGAACAGGATAATATCAATGAAGCTTTGACGTGGATAGAAGAGCGTAAACCAAAGGATGTCCTGAACGAATCTTTTATGAAGTTATTGCACAGTAAAATGTTCTGTAATGTATGGAAGTGGGCGGGGACGTTTAGACAAAGCGAGAAAAGTATTGGTGTCTCTTGGTACAGGATTTCTATCGAGTTGGAAAAATTATGTGATGATATTAAATACTGGATCGAGAATAAAACTTTCTCGGAGGATGAAATAGCAGCTCGGTTTCACCATCGGCTGGTATCCATACATTTGTTTCCCAATGGTAATGGTAGACATGCCAGATTAATAGCCGATATTCTTTTGGAAAATATTTTAAGCAGACCTCCTTTTACATGGGGAAATGCCAATCTCGTAAAATCCAGCGATGACAGAAAGAGATATATCGAGTCACTAATCGCTGCCGACGGGGGAGAATATAAGCATCTATTAGAATTTGTAAGATCATAATTTTTAGTAGGTAGGATAGGCTTCTTGCCCATGCTGTTTTTTATTCACGAGCATCAAGCATCGAGATTTTTACTCGGTATCTTCTTTCTGTAACAACTCGATAATCTCAGCTTTTGTAGGGAGTGCCTCGATCGAACCGAACTTTGTGCAGGCCAATGCCCCTGCCGCAGAGGCGAATTCGACCGCTCCTCTCACATCGTTCTTTACAGCGTAGTAAGCAGCAAGCGCACCTGCAAATGCATCACCTCTGCCGGTCTGGTCTACGAGTTCCACCTCAAAGGCCGGAATCTGGTCAGCGCCGTTTCTGTCAACGATTATACAACCACGCTTACCCATCGTTATAATAGCAGAGTTAACACCGCGAGCCACTAAGTCGGAGCCAATCAGTTTGGCGGTACGAATATTGGCTGCCAAATGGTCGGTTATCTCTGCTGCTTCGTAAAGATTAGGGATCAGAATATCGACTGAAAAGTACTCAATAGGCAGGACGATGCTTTCTTGGCCTTGTTGCTCTATCGGTCTTGCAGGATTAAGAATGACCTTTGTGCCGTGCACCTTCGCACAACGAACGGCGGTTACAATTGCTTCCTGTGGCAATCGGCCGTGAATCAAGCAAACATCAGCCTCGGAGATAATCTGTTCAGCAGCGTCAATGTCCCCAGGATGTAAAGCGCTGTTGGCACCACTGTAGTAACAGGCAGCGTTTTCACCTTCGGAATTGACCAGTGTAACAACCACGCCCGTATTTTTGGCCTCGGCGGTATAAACAAAATCGGTATTGACATTGAACTCAGCTATACTTTCCTTAGCCATCTGAGCAAATGGATCGCCGCCGACTTTACTGATAAGATGCACATCGCAGCCACACAAAGCGGCTGCCACAGCCTGATTCGGTCCTGGACCGGTGGTTGTGTATGAAAGAGCAGAGCCGACGACGCTCTGTCCGGGTGATGGGATTTGGCCGCACCTTATATCCATATCAACATAGGTGCCGCCAATTACAACTACCTCAGGGCTTCGTCCTGACATAATGCCTGTTACCCCCTGCCTTTAGCAAAATTCCTTTCAGGCTCCATTTCGCGAGTTATTGCAAAATGCAACTCCTTTCAAAATTTAGTATAACTGCTCGACCAACAAATGCAAAACTTTTTTGGGGATAATATCCGGCAAAGTTTTTCTCGGCAGAAAGCTGGTTATAAAACATTTTGCTCAGTCAGCCACCGACAGCATTTGGAACTGCTTGAGCATAGGTCTCTGCCATCAGGCCGGAATCCCGACCACAGCCATACAGACTACACTTTCTTCCAACCCGTCAATACCCAGAATCGCATTTACCTGGTTGTCATATAAAGCCCCGATCTCGCAACTGCCGAGATTGAGACTAACAGCCGCCAATGCTAAATTCTCAGCGATATGCCCGGCATCAAGATAAATATATCTATACGCCCGCTGGCCATACTTCCATTTGCAGCGTTCAAAAACAGCCGACCACACAAAGACAACAGCAGATGTCTGACACATTCCTTGCCCCAAGGCTGCCGCTGTAATTTCCTGCCGAAACTGGCCTGGCTTTAACTGCTCAAGCTGATGCGCCTTGATAGAGTAATGATAAACTCCCTCCTCCAGATCTATTACATCGTTGACAATCACATAAGTTTCTATAGGATAAAGAGCGCCAGCGGATGGGGCTGTTCGAAACTCATATCCATTCTCGACTCGTTGTATACCTGTTGATGCCCAGAGCAGATATGAGAGTTGCTCTTTGCTTACCGGTTGTTGCTGGAAATCCCGAATGCTCTTTCTCTGCCTCAAGGCTCGGTCCAGAATCATTGCTCCCGCTGCTTCGCAAAGCGAAGCAAAACGGCGGGGGTCAAAAGCCACAAGCTCAATCTTTTGCGCTTCCGGGTATCCCTTATACAAAGGCGGCTTAGCATCCCAGAGAAGCTTATGTCTCGGTATCCTGCTCGGCTCATACTTTGTTTCCTGCTGAAATTTATCACCTATACCACTCATTTCTGCACCTTTGTTTGCAACATTGTCCCGACTCGACTGAGCTTGCCGAAGTCAACACAATTATTCAAAACGCCCTTATCATCGCAGGAAAATCTCGTAATTCAAGCCGTTAGCGGAACCGTACCTGACTGAGACAAGTCTTTCAATAGAAAAATCGTATATAAGGAACTTCTTTTGCAGGAACAGCGAATCGGGACTGGAAAGGGGATACTCTGCTGGTTCAGCGTTTCTTTCTCACCATCACCGCATTTAAGCCGAGCACGCTTGTGTCTGACCAATTACGGTACTGAAGCTACTACTCTGCGAAGTCGTTACGTAGCATGAGAGTTTCATACTTAAAAAATAGTCTGATTAGCTGTACTATCTTACTTTGGAAACATATACAACCTCTTTTGTAATAGATAGTTATGACACAACAAGGTTATAGGTCTATCGGCGATAAAACAAGGGCAAATCCATAAATGGTCGCCGTACAGCGTTTCGAGCTTTTTTTTGTTTTTTTGCCTCTATTACGAAAAAACAATCCAAACGCAGCAGTTGTCATAACTATTTTACTTGTAATGCCTTACATAAGACTATGAAAGTGAGACAGTACAGTTAGGACATCGGAATTCTGTCATTCTGAGCGGAACACAGTTGAGCGAATCCCGATGTATCGGGACTTTTCGCAGGCCAGATTCTTCACCCTTCGGCTACGCTCAGGGCAAGCTTCTTTCGTTCAGATTGACAAGAAGTTCTGTCATTCCTTCGATGAAAAAGTAGGGAAAAAACCCACAAATGTTTAATTATCCCTTAATTTTTGAAAAATTTTGTAATAAATAATGCAAAACGCTTGACATTGTTCAGTAATTCGTTAAAATACACATTATGTTAGGCGGCTATCTAACAAGCGGGCCGGGTGGGTTGGCCTCATATAACCCCTTTAGGCTCGTATCGAGGCATGAATGATGGTCAGCCTCGTGCTACGTAGCCCTTAGCAGGGTAGTAGATGAAAAAAATACACGTAAATATTTCGCAAACAATGCTGGAAGCCGAAAAAAGGCGTCGAGACGAACTCGATTTGCTGCGCAGCAGGCTGCATCTGCTCAATGGAAAAGAAAAAGTCCTGATGACGATGTATTTGGAGAACGGCAGCAGCTTTCGGCAGATTGCCCGACTGACCGGCATCAGCGATACAAGTATCGCTCGAAGAATAAACATACTAACAGAGCGACTCACAGACGGCGAATACATAGTCTGCTTGCGGAACCGTGAAAAATTTACCAGAGACCAGATGACCATCGCAAAGGACTATTTCCTGGTGGGTCTGTCAATGAAGGAAATTGCCGTAAAACGGCGCTGGAGTCGTTATCACGTTCGAGAAACCATAATAAAAATAAAAAGCGTCCTGAATGATTGTGGATAATCCAACACAAAATACGAGGTACGAGTTATGCCGACATATAACGTTTCAAAAAGTTTCAACTGGCAGGGAACAATTACCGACAAGGTCGCTTCGGTTTGCAGGATGTTCGGGCTGACGACGGACCGGCTCACTGAAAGGCGGTTCAACCATAGTTGTCAATTGGAAATCAACGACAGCAACATCATCTATCTCACAGGCCCATCGGGAGCCGGCAAAAGCGTTTTGCTGAGAGAGCTGGAAAAATCCGTCTCGCCGCCATCGGACAGGGTGAACCTTGCCCGAATCAAACTGCCGAGTGACAAAACTCTAATCGACTGTATTGACGGTGATTTGCTGAGAAGCCTTAGAATGCTCAGCATCGCCGGGCTGAACGATTGTTTTTGCATTCTCAATCAGCCCCGGAATCTCAGTGACGGCCAAAAGTACCGATTTCGCCTGGCGATGGCGCTGGCGGCGAAAAAGAAATTCATCTTCGCTGACGAATTCTGCTCTGAATTGGACCGCATTACTGCTGCGGTGATTTCGTACAACGTCCACAAGTTCGCAAAACGGACCGGAACAATATTTATTTTGGCCTCAAGCCACGATGACATCCTGCTCGATTTGTCGCCGGACGTTCTGGTCGTCAAGGAATTATCAGGCCCGACACAGGTTATCTATAAAAGGACCCCGATAAAATCGGGGTTCAACTCGACCTCCCGATAAAATCGGGACTGGGTTCTGATCCCGATTTATCGGGACCGGGTTTCATACAATACCCGCCGTTGGCGGGGACTTTATCGTAATGACACTGCCCGAAAGAGGGGCTTATTTGACTCTGATTCTGTATCTTTATTGCAACAACGGCAAATGCAAACTTGATATTCCCGTATTGAGTCAGTTCTGCAACAAAAACGCTAAAGCATTTGAAAAGATTTGGCAAAACATTTCAAAAAAGTTCCAGACACGCAAAGGCGTGATTAAACACAAACGTGTAACACCTGTACCCGCGTTTAGCTGTGCGGGTAAGCACAGGTGCGGGCAAAAGAATTAAGAAGGGCAAGACAATATCGACAAGCCAAGAGCAAAGCGGGACTTAAGGGCGTCGAAAAGAGATGGCACAACCATAGCACCCCGATAAATCGGGGTAGCTAAGGAAACGAAAAGAGACGTAAACGAAAAGGAAAAGAAAAATAATTCGAATAAGTATTCGTCTGAGCAATCTCTTTCTTTTTCGGGTTCGGCTCGACCACATTTACGAGCACTTAATTTTAATTATGCGTTAATAAATATAATCAAGCCGAGGAGCCAGTCCGACCGTATCCCGATAAATCGGGACTGGCTTATGGCTGATTGTGCAACCGGCCATTTCGATGAGGAAATCTTCGACCCCGATTTTATCGGGGGACTACGCCAGGGAGGCCAGCACCGGCCGAAAGCCCGCTGCCGTTTTTATGGCAAACGATACGTAGTATCCTAGAAAAGAACGTTTTGAATTTTTGGTTTTTAAGATTAATTCACGCCAATTAGGACTGAGAAAAACAGTTTGGTATGTTATTTGCTATTCGTAATACGAAATCGAGACGAAGTCGAGACGAAATCGAATTAGAGAAGTAAGTATTACGAATTCGATGTTCTTGGTTCAATTCTCGAATACGCTCCGCAAGTTCCGATAACATTTCTGAAAATTTGTTAAATATTTAACTATTTACAAAATTTATCAGAAAATAAGTTAGATAATTATAAAAATTTTCCGTAATTTTATAAATTAGCTAAAGTTTTATCGGTCGGAATGACGATAATGGTGATAATATGGATAATGAGGCCAAAAAAGAGCTAAAAAACAAAGCATTTGAATTTGTGGAAGAACTGAGAACGATAATAAAGCCACGAAGTCAATCAGACAGGGCAACATTTAGAAGATTAG